>NZ_NCVN01000085.1:0-206423 GCF_002096925.1 Streptococcus mitis
GATTTATTGTTTTTTCATTGTTCAGTACTACAACCTTGGTTGTAGTGCCCTGCACATTGGTTCGTCTTGTTCAGTTTTCAAAGGTCTTTGTCACTCGCTTCTCTCAAGCGACAACTATATTAGTATATCACAGGCGCTTTCGCTTGTCAACACTTTTTTGAAACTTTTTTAATCTTTTTTCATCAAGTGTTCCAGCCGCAACATACCATAGTCCGTACGGGATTCGAACCCGTGTTACCGCCGTGAAAAGGCGGTGTCTTAACCCCTTGACCAACGGACCAGAGTTGTTTTCAACTCTTACTATTATACAGACTTTTTCAGACTTGTCAACTACTTTTTCTGTTTTTTTCTTTTTTTTGCATAGCTTCTTACCGAGTACGGATATCAAACTCCTTAAACACAATACGTAAGTCTCTTAATACTCTTTGACGCCCTCGGAAGCGTTCATTTCTTAAGACGCGTTCTAACTCTTCTTGTTTGTCTTTACTTTGTTTGTTTCTATAATCTCTTAGTGTTTCATAAAAGAGATAATACTCATCTAGCCAGAGACCTCCCTCACTTATACGATGACTGATCTCACCTACTTCTTCATAGGGTTCTTTATCATATCTACGCTTCTGACTTTCTTGCTTACGGATATGGTCTAAAATTCGATTACGGAATTTAGTTTTGAAGTATTTACGTAAACGAGGAATATCTTCTGCCAGCTCTTCTTCTCTACTGATCAATTCATGTAAGCAAATCATTCCCTCTTGGTCCCAATCAGATAACTCCCATAAATGCAAGTAATATTCATTTCTACTCTTATATACAATTCCCTGGACTTCTTTATACAATTCTTTAAACATAACGTCCCCCTTTCTAGATACAGTTTAACAAATAAAAAAAGCTAATTCGGTTCTTTTCCCCATTCTGTTCCCTACACCGTCTAAACTGCACAAAAAAGAGAGGGCACGCCTCTCTTGGGGTTATTTTTCATCATTCATTTTTGACTTTACTTCATCATAAGATAATGCATGAGATTCCTCTTCTACGGTTTCAGGCATCTTTCCTGTTTCATAAAGAGCTTTAATTTGTGTACTATCCAATGTTTCGTATTTCAATAATGCTTCTGCAATCAACTTGTGAGTTTCACGATTTGACTGAATAATTTCAGCAGCTTTATTTCGTGCTTCATTCAATAATGAACGAACCTCTTCGTCAATTTCATAAGCTGTTTGTTCTGAAATTGATTTTTGAGGGCTTTGCGCTCCAAACATAGCATGATTACCCTCATATTGAACTGGGCCAAGTTTTTCACTCATACCGTACTCTGTAACCATTGCACGCGCCATTTGTGTCGCTTGTTCAAAGTCGTTTGAAGCTCCTGTAGTTTGGACATTAAAAATAATTTCTTCAGCTACACGGCCACCCATTAAGCCAGCTAATTGCTCTTTCATATCTTCTTTAGATAGAAGCATTTGATCCTCTTTAGGAAGTGCAATCATATAACCGCCTGCACGGCCTCGTGGTACGATAGTAACTTTATGAACAACACGGGCATTCGATAAGACTAGACCAACAATGGTGTGTCCAGCCTCATGGTAGGCAACCAATTCACGTTCTTTTTGTGAAACTGTCTTATCTTTCTTAGAAGGACCAGCAATAACTCTATCTTCTGCTTCATCAATATCTGAGGCATCAATTATCGATTTATTGCGACGAGCAGCGACTAAAGCAGCTTCATTCAATACATTCTCTAAATCAGCACCAACAAAGCCTGGAGTTTGTTGAGCCACTAATTTCAAATCAACATCTTCTGCTAAAGGCTTGTTCTTAGCATGAACTTTCAAGATTGCTTCGCGACCTTTAACATCAGGACGGCCAACCAATACTTTTCTATCAAAACGTCCTGGACGCAAAAGGGCAGGGTCTAGTACATCTGAACGGTTTGTAGCAGCGATGACGATAATCCCTTCATTTCCCTCAAAACCATCCATCTCAATCAAAAGTTGGTTCAAGGTTTGTTCACGTTCGTCATTTCCTCCGCCAAGACCAACTCCACGTTGACGTCCAACAGCATCAATTTCATCTATAAAGATGATAGCTGGTGCTGCTTTTTTGGCATCTTCAAAAAGAGAACGAACACGACTAGCTCCAACTCCGACAAACATTTCTACAAAGTCAGAACCTGAAATACTAAAGAATGGAACACCTGCTTCTCCAGCTACTGCCTTAGCAAGCAAAGTTTTACCTGTTCCCGGAGGTCCCTCCAAAAGAACACCTGCTGGAATACGGGCTCCAAGTTTTGTAAATCGTTTTGGATCTTTTAAGAATTCAACAACTTCAACTAGTTCTTGTTTTTCTTCCTCAGCTCCAGCAACATCTGAAAATCTTACTTTAATATCTTCTTTATTTGCGGCTTTAGCCTTACTACGTCCAAAACTCATTGGGTTACGGCTATTATTTCCTCCCATATTTCCCATCATAGAGAATAGGAAGAAGAATAGAATACCGAATGGCACAATGGATACAAGAATATTAATCCACATACCACTTGAACTTTCATGCTTAACAGTTACTTCTGCCTTATGGTCAGAAGCAAGTTTTTGCAATTCTGATACTGTAGTATCTGAAGGAAGAATAATACTTGAAAATTTCTCTACTGTTGTAGCAGAAGGAGAAAAGAACTGGATACCTGTTTCTTCTTTACTTGTTTTAGGATTTTTATAGACACCCGAAACTTCGATAACACTGCCATTTGGTTGGTAAGTTAATTCTTTTACATTGTCATCGGTAATTTCTTTTACCAATTCTGTATAATTAATTTGCTCACTTTTCCCTGCAACACTACCTGTACTGAAATACTGGTAAGCTGTAACTAGGAAAAAAATAAGTAATAACCATAGAAAAGGATTTTTAATTAAACCATTATTTTGTTTTTTCATTAAAAATTGTTCTTTCTAATTTGAATACACTTCTTCTTTCAATACTCCAACATAAGGAAGGTTACGATAGTTTTCTTTGTAGTCTAAACCATAACCTACTACAAACTCATTTGGGATAGTAAAGCAGGTATAGTCTGCCTCAATTTCTACAACACGTCCTTCTGGTTTATCCAACAAGGTTGCAATTTTAACAGAAGCAGCCTCTCTTGCTTTAAACATATCTCTTAAACTCTTCAAAGTTTGACCTGTATCAATGATATCTTCTACAAACAGAACATGTCTTCCTTTGATATCTTGAGTCACATCTTGCTTGATATTAATGACACCACTACTTGCTGTTCCACCATGGTAGCTAGAAACCATCATGAAGTCCATTTCAATATGTGTATCAATATGTTTAACCAATTCAGCCATAAAAGGGATAGATCCTTTTAAAATCCCAATTAAAATCGGATTTTTTCCTGCATAGTCTTTAGTGAGTTGAGCACCTAATTTTTTAGCAGCTTCTGTAATTTCATCGTGTGAAACGAGGATTTTTTTAATATCGTTTTCTAACATTTTTTTACCTATCTATTTTTTCTATATAAAGTACAGTGTTCATTATATCATTTTTCGTGTTTTTACTCAAATTACTGGTCGCAATTCCCAAAATTGAGACAATTTCACCAAATTGCTCAATAATCAGAGCTGATTTTCGCTTTTCCATAGGGATTTTCAAATCAATAAATAGACGTCTGAGTTTTTTTCTATGCCCATTTTTAATCAAAACATCTCCTGGTTTTCGATGACGAATGTGTATGGATGTTTCGCGTGAAACAGGTATTTGTTGAATTGATTCACCTTCTAAAGGAAGTCCAAAGGAAAATAAATAACCTTGGTAAGATACCTGATTTTGATAGTGTAACACAAGTTCATCTTCCTTTTCATCAGACTGAGGACTGATTTTACAAATCCGAAACTGTTGATACTCTTTTACTAATTCATAACCATTTTTAAGCGGATGACGATACTGGCTTTTAGTTTTTAAAATTTGTCTAACTTCTTCAAACTGAGCTTTTGTAAGATTCAAATCTGGAAAACGATTCAGATAAGTTTGAAGTAAAACTCTTTGTGTCGACTCAGAATAAGAAAATAACTTTTGTAAATTTTCCACATCAATATTGTTAGATAATTCAGCTATAGCTAAGTCATAATCTAAAATTTCATTTCCGATACTTAAGATTGCATCTCTAAATCTAGTATTTTCTTTTTCTAATTCTGGTAAATAAGAGTTTCGAATACGATTGCGAAAATAATGATTTTCCTGATTTGATGTATCTTCAAAGTGAAAAATTGGTGAAAAGTCTTTTTTATGGAAATGCAAGAGGGGCCGAATAAGTTCTATCTCTCCGACTACTTGCTTCTCCTTAATTCCTGATAGATAGCGCAAACGAGTACCTCGAATCAATCGCATCAAAATCGTTTCCACCTGGTCATCAGCATGGTGGGCAGTGACTAAGGCTGTCGCACCTGTCTTTTTCATGACCTCTTGAAAAAAATCATAGCGAAAATGTCGAGCACGCGCTTCTGAAAATTCTCCTAAAAAATTGCTGATATAAATAGGAAGCTCTGCTTCAGCAGCTAACTTCCTTAATTCCTGTTCTTCCCAATCTGATTCTACTCTCTGCTTATGATTCACATGAGCTAAAATCAGTTCAATTTCTAACTCTTTTTTATAAGTAGATAATACCTTAAATAGAAACATAGAATCTAATCCACCAGAAAGAGCCAGCACCACCTTAGCATGTTTTTTGAAATATCCCTTCTTGAGAAAATGATTGAAAAAATCCTGTTCCCTCATTTTAGAACCTCATAAACATCCTTGGCTATCTTAGAAATCGTATCATAATCAGAATTTTTAGTGAAAATAGAAAGAATAAATGGAGAATCTGCATAGACAACACCCGTATCATGCTTAAATTCATCCGCATCTCCAATTTTATGAGCTACTTTAACAGAAACACCTTTGGCAATTCTCTCATTATCAAAATCTGTTTTAGTCAAAGAATCCAATACAAATCCATTTTGATTATAAATAGCTTCCATGACCTTCCCGGCCATCTTGGAAGAAATCAATTTTTCTTTTGTATCCCAATCATCTCCCATAATGGCAGACATCTTGGATTTGAATGTGGCATCAGATTGGTTTGAAATGTAATAACCCAATATATTATGAGCTACATTATCAGATTCTTTAGATACTTTTGTGATTAAGTCCTTGAGAGAATACTCTTTATTATCCTCTTTTTTAGGAAGACTACCACTTCCCTCTGGTTTATAAGAACCTGGAAAATCATTGACTGCAGATACATATTTTACAGTCGTATCTAACTGATAAAGACCCTCATTTATTTTTTCTTGCGTATAATAGAGATAAGGGAGTTTCAAAACACTAGCTGCATACATCTTTTCATCTTGATTGATACCAGCCTCTTTTCCAGTAGTCAGTTGCTTAACATAAATAGAAAATGAATCCTTCTGATATTTTTCCGATAACATTTTTTGGACTTTACTCATCCGATTATCTTCTTCAGAAGTTGATTCTTTAGCTACCCATCCAGCCTGATCAATATGTAGAAATTCTCTTCCTTCTACAAACATGGTCTTATCGATTGATACCTGAGAATAAGCTGATAAGGATGATTTCACTTCTTTTAAGTCATAAGGACTATTGTACAGTTTAAAATCAAATTCTAACCATACTTTTTTTATTGTTGGAGTTACCTCTGATTGATCATATAAAAATCGTTTGTCTGCAGCAATAAATTGATGGTTGGATAACTTAAATACTGGAATCCCTTGTTTATTCAAGCGCCACTCGGTTATTTGAAAACTTGTTTGGGGAGTCAATTTTCCAGATTCCACTACTAAATCTTCATTCGCATAAACAGGAACCTCTCCATAAACCATGGGAGAACTTAATTTTTCTCTAAAATAAATACCAAAGTCAGATTGTGAAAGGTAATAAATTTCTTTCGAAGTATAGACGACTTCTTTTTCTGTGCTAACGACTTTTGAAATAGTCAAAAAACTCGGTAGCAACAAAATAATTAAGAACTTACGCATTCTTCCTTTCCTTTTCTTCTTGTAAACGCAATAATTGATTTTTATCAGCCAACTCTTCTAGTTTTTCATCCGATAGACTCAAAAATTGCTCTATTACATCTAATAAATTTTCCATTTTATCACCTTGGGAGCAAGTCAGGAATCGTATAAACAGCTTCCCGATTCTTAGAATAATAATATTTTGCACGCATGTATTTAGCAGCGTAATCTTCATCTTTCAACTTTGTAGCAAAAGCTGTCTCTTTCTCCTTTTCCTCACTTAAGGTTTGATACTGAGTTTGCAAGTCTGATAACTGTTGACGTCTTTGGAGTAATTGGTGATAACTTTGAGCAAGATTATAAGTTGGTAAAATGAACAATAAAATCATCAAAATAAGAACCCAACCCATGAAACGATTACGTTTTTGTCGTTCTTTCATCAGATAGCGACGACGTTGGTGTTCATTTTGAATAAAAGAATTATTCAATTGTACGATATTTTTAGACATTTTCTTCTACCCGTGTTTCACTGATAATTTCATACATGCCTGCTGCATCTTCTTTTTTTGTACTATCTTTCATCTCCAGTACTTTTACAAGTAGCAACTTATTTCCAAATCGAATTTCAACTTGGTCATTAACTTTCAAATCCGTTGAACTTTTTGCCAAGATTCCATTTACCTTGATTCTACCTTTATCTGCTACTTCTTTTGCGACTGTACGACGCTTGATAATTCTTGATACTTTTAAATATTTGTCTAATCTCATTTTTATTACCTCAAATTATTATTGTACCATTTTTATCCCTTTTATAGAAGAAAAATGTTAAAGGGAAATTGCTTCCTTTGATTCTTTTATCTCTAATAAACTTTCTCCAAAAATGAGCAGACCTTCTAAAATTTCATAGTCCTTCTTGTTTCGGATGTCAAATACAACTTCCATTAATCCCTTATTCTCAGTTATGGCTGCTTTTAAATTCGTTGCAGATAAAGATTTGAAATAATCTTGAGCCAAAAACAATCGCTGAGTGACTTTTTCAAATTGTACTGTAATCTTATTATCTTTTCTTTCCACACGTTGAACAAAGACCTTGTCAAGATAAGACTTAACCAAACCAATCTCTAAAAGATAGGCTACCACGTCTGGGTACTCTCCAAAGCGGTCCATCAACTCTTCTTGTAACTCTTCATAGTTGGCACGGTTGTCAATTTGACGAATTTTCTTGTAAATTTCAATCTTATGTCGTTGATCAGAAATATAGGTATCAGGAAGATAGGCATCAATTTGTAAAATCAACTCAGCATTCCCTTTGGTTCTTGTGTTCCCATTACCATGTCGTTTAGCAATAGCTTCCTCCAATAATTGCGAATACAATTCAAAACCAACAGAATCAATGAAACCAGACTGGGATTTCCCTAAAAGATTTCCTGCTCCGCGAATCGAAAGATCTCGCATTGCAATCTTAAATCCGGAGCCCAATTCTGTAAATCCTTTGATTGCTTCTAATCTCTTTTCAGATACTTCACTGATTGATTTTTCTGGACGATACATGAGATAGGCATAAGCAATACGATTACTACGACCGACTCTTCCTCTTAACTGATACAAGGTTGACAAGCCCATATGGTCCGCATTTTCAATAAATAAAGTATTGGCATTTGGAATGTCCACCCCTGTCTCAATAATGGTAGTTGTCACCAAAATATCATACTGACCTTCAATGAAATCCAGTAGAGTATTTTCTAACTGAATCTCACTCATTTGCCCATGAACATAACCAATCGAAGCCTCTGGAATCAACTCCTGTAATTCGTAAACCTTCTGATCAATCGTGTCAACTTTATTGTAAAGATAGTAAATTTGACCTCCACGCTCCATTTCACGCAAGACAGCATCCCGAATTACACTATCATTCTTTTCCAAAACATAGGTTTGAACAGGATAGCGATTAGTCGGCGGAGTTTCAATAACAGACAAATCTCTGATTCCCAGCATAGACATATGGAGGGTACGAGGGATTGGAGTAGCGGTCAAAGTTAGGACATCCACTTGTTTCTTCAGTTCTTTCAAGGTTTCCTTATGCTTGACACCAAATCGCTGTTCCTCATCAATAATCATTAAGCCCAAATCATCAAACACAACATCTTTTGACAAAACACGATGTGTTCCAATCAAAATATCAACTTGACCCTTTTTCAATTTTTCAAGTGTTTCAGTCTGCTCTTTTTTACTTCTAAAGCGACTCAATACATCAATATTAACTGCAAAATTTTGGAATCGTTCCTTAAAATTCGTATAGTGCTGTTGCGCTAAAACCGTCGTCGGAACTAGAACGACAACCTGTTTGTGATCATTGACTGCCTTAAAGGCTGCACGCATAGCAACTTCAGTCTTTCCAAAACCAACATCCCCAACTAAAAGTCGATCCATTGGTTGAGAAGCCTGCATATCTCTCTTGATTTCCTCAACACTACGAAGTTGATCATCCGTTTCAACATAAGGGAAGGCATCATCAAAAGCATGTTGATCCTCATCATCAGCTGAGAAAGCAAAACCCTTCAACTGACTGCGTTCAGAATAAAGTTTAATTAAATCGTCAGCTATATCCTCTACCTGGTTCTTAACTTTTTGCTTGGCCTTTTTGAAATGACCATCATTTAATTTATTGAGTTTTGGCGCTTTACCGTCACTTGAAACGTATTTGGAAAGTAGATGAATCTGTTCCACTGGGATAGAGATTTGATCGCCGTTTTGGTATTGAACACTAACATAATCACGGTGAACCCCTTTGATTTCAATTGTTTCAATCCCTAGATATTGACCAATTCCATGGATATGGTGAACAACGTAATCTCCTTTTTCAAGTTCATTGTAATCTTTTAATCTCTCTGCGTTTGAAACATGTTGTCTTCGAAAACGACGTTTCAATTTCTTTTGAAAAATCTCATGTTCAGTTATCACCAGAATTTTTTCATCTACAAAATGAAAACCATGTCTGAGATTGCCCTCGATTAAGTTTACAGATTCTTTACAGATACTTGACTTATTTCTGGAATCCAATTTAATCTGATATTCCTCTAAAACATCCTCCAATGTTTTACTTCCCATTGAATTGCTAGACTGCAGGATAATAGTATAATCCATTTTTTTGTATCGCTCAATTTCTTCTTTTAGAAAAGAAAATTGATTGAAAAACTCCTGCATAGGATATTGATTAAATTGATAAATTTGGTCAAACTTAAGATTTCCTAACCCCTTTTGCAGATTAGAGAAAAAGGTAACCGGACTCTGTTTTTTATAGATTTGCTCTGTATCAGCAAAATACTGCATCTCAGAAAATGCTTTACTGTTCTGTAATTCTTCTGTAAAGTATTGTGCTAACTCCCTTTCAAAGACTTCATACTGATTCATCAATTTCTGATAATCATCAAAGAATAGTGGGGTAACTTTTTCAATATAGTCAAAAACAGTCCATGTCTTGTCATAACACAAAGATAAAAATTTCCGTGAATCAGAATGAATTTGTTTTTGGTGAAAACTTGAAAGAATTTCTTCTAAGTATGATTTTAAAATAGGTAATAACGTTTTTGAAATTTGTTTTTCTAAAGCTGACTGTCCTCGTTGATAATCCTTTTCTCTCAAAAGTATGTCGCTAGCTGGAAAGATTGTAAGTTCTGTCTGATTTTCTTTCGATAATTGTGTTTCGACTTCAAATAACCTAATACCATCGACTTCATCACCAAAAAACTCAATTCGGTAAGGTTCTAACTGAGATATTTCAAAAATATCTAAAATATCTCCTCGCAGACTAAATTCGCCTTGAGTTTGTACTTGTGTAACTTTTCGATAGCCTATCTCTTTTAACTGATGGATAAGCGCGTGTTGGTCATATTCTTCACCAACTGTTATTTTTACAATACTATCTTTGAATATATTGGGAGACGGTAAAATCAATCGACTTGCTGCGATATTACAAACTAAAATCCCTTTCTTAGATGAATCATTCAAAAAACGCAGGGCTTCAACCCGTGAAATGATTTTTTCTTGTGAAGACATCAAAAACTCGACCATAGGGGAGTCATCTACCAAAAATGGATAGACAAGTTCCTCACCCAAGATAGAGATAAGATCACTAACAAGTCCTTCTGCTTCTCCATAAGTTGACGTCAATAAAATAATCTTATCTTCTTTCTTCAAACTACTAGCAATTGCTAAAGCTTTTGTAGAAGTTGACAAGCCTAACATTAATTGTCTTTTTTTATCTGTTAAATTTTGATGCCATTTTTTAATCTGATCATTTTCTGAGAATAAATCTAATAAGGATACCATTTATCCGTTATACCTCTGCATCGTTTTTTCAAAATTTTTCTCTTGTAAATAGTGATTTACAGCATCGTCAACCTTGTCAATAGACTGTAAAACACCAATATAATCATCCTTGTCAAACTTACTCAAAACATGGTTAACAACTGACATTCCATTTTTAGGTCTTCCGATTCCAATCTTAACACGGTTAAAGACCTGAGTCCCTATATGTTGAATAATAGACTTGATACCATTATGTCCACCTGCTGAACCCTTTGCTCTTAAACGAATCTTTCCAACTTCCATATCAAGATCATCGTAAATGATGAGTAAATCTTCAATATCCAAACCATAGTAAGTCAATAAAGCATGAACAGCTTTTCCACTTTCATTCATAAATGTCGTTGGTTTGACAAGATAAATTTTTTCTCCATTGAAGAAAAAAGATGCTAGGTCAGCTTGAAATATCTTATCGTGTGTAAAAGTGACATTCTGTTTCTTCGCTAGTTGGTCAATCAACATAAAACCAACATTATGTTTTGTTTCAAAATATTTATCTCCTGGATTTCCCAAGCCTACAAGTAATTTAGTCATTTATTTTTCCTTTCAAAAGCCAAAAGGGTTGGAATTTTTTTCCAACCTAATTTATATTATTCATTGAATTTTTTAGACATTAAAGCGGAATTCCATGATATCGCCATCTTGAACGATATATTCTTTTCCTTCTTCACGCAAGCGTCCAGCTTCTTTTACAGCCTTTTCAGAACCGTATTTCACTAGATCCTCATATGACATGGTCACTGCACGAATAAAGCCTTTTTCAAAGTCTGAGTGGATAATACCAGCTGCTTGAGGAGCCTTCATACCACGTTTAAAGGTCCAAGCGCGAACCTCTTTTTCACCAGCTGTGAAGTAAGTTCCAAGTCCAAGTAAGTGATAAGCTGCGCGAGTCAACTTGTCAACGCCTGATTCTGTCAACCCAAGAGCTTCAAGAAACTCTTGCTTATCTTCATCGTCTAACTCAGAAATTTCTTCCTCAGCACGCGCAGAAATAACGACTACTTCAGCATTTTCTGTCGCTGCAAATTCGCGAATTTGTTTGACATAGTCGATAGAATCTGGATCTGAAACTACATCCTCATCTACATTGGCAACATAAAGAACTGGTTTAGTCGTCAAAAGGAAGAGACCTTTGACTACTTTTTGTTCTTCATCTGTAAATTCGATGGTGCGAGCTGATTTTCCATCTTCAAGAACTGGTTTAATCTTTTGAAGAACATTGAATTCTGCTACTGATTCTTTATCTTTTTGCGTACGTGCCATCTTTTCTACACGCGCATATCGTTTGTTCACTGATTCTAAGTCAGCAAGAATCAACTCTAGATTAATGGTATCAATATCTGCAAGTGGATCCACAAAGGCATCTTCACGTCCTTGCTCGCGCATGACATTTTCATCATCAAAAGCACGAACTACATGAACAATCGCATCTACTTCACGAATATTGGCCAAGAATTTATTTCCTAGCCCTTCTCCTTTTGAGGCTCCTTTTACAATCCCTGCAATATCTGTAAATTCAAATGTTGTTGGAACTGTCTTTTTAGGTGTAATCATTTCCGTTAGTTTTTGTAGTCGTTCATCTGGAACTTCTACCATTCCAACGTTTGGGTCAATAGTCGCAAATGGGTAGTTAGCTGCCTCTGCTCCTGCTTTTGTAATTGCATTAAATAGTGTTGATTTACCAACGTTTGGCAAACCAACGATACCTGCTGTTAAAGCCATATTTTTTCATTCTCCGTTTTCATTTCAATCCCTAATATTATAACACAAAAAGGGAAAACTTGCTAACCCTCTAACTAAGGCTTCTTAGTCAATAATTTTATTCATTTTTCGATCAAAATCATAGCGTCCCATCATGACAACATGGTCACAATTGCTACATTTGATTTTGATATCTGCCCCGACACGTGTAATTTCCCAACGATTGGCTTTTTTACCAGTTGACTTGATAGTACAAGCATGTGGTTTTTTCATCTCAACAAAATTTCCAACTTGATACATACTGTTCTCCTTTTTCTTTTTTGATTATATCATAAAAGAGGCGAGCTAGGCTCAACCTCTTTCACTCAATTTGTACGAACTGGTGTAATGAGCTGCATGAAGTCCTCATCAGTGTCTGCTGGCACAAGAGTAAATGGACGAACAGCTGAGATAAAGCTAATGGTCACCTTTTCGCTATTTAAAGCCTTGAGGGAATCAATCAAATAAGTTGGATTGAAACTAATGGTCAAATCTTCACCAGTAACTTGATCAGTATCGATTTCTTCGTTTACTTTACCAACTTCTGGAGAGTGAACATGGGCGCTAACAACCCCATCTTTAATTTCAAGTTTCACAGTACCATTTTGAGTAGCACTTGATAAAAGGCGAGCACGCTCCATTGACTGACGTAAGTTTACCACATCAAAAGTAATTGTAGTGTTAAATTCTGTTGGAATCAAACGATCTGTATCAGGATAGTTACCTTCTAACAAACGAGTATAGAAGCTAATATTTTCGCTTCTAAAGAGGATTTGATTGTTGGCAAAGAAAATCTCTACAGTTTCAATATCGTCTGTAAATACTGCTGAAAATTCGCGTAGAGAACGGCTAGGAATCACGACATCAAAATCATCACTATTTTTTTCAAGAGTCAATTTTTTCTGGCTTAGACGATGAGAGTCTGTTGCAACTGTTTTTAACTCTTTGTATTGGCTCAATACAAAATGAACACCTGTTAAAATTGGACGACTTTCTTGTGTACTTGCAGCAAAAGCTGTTTCATTGATAATTTTCTTGAGTAATTTTGTTTCAAGAACCAAAGGATTGCTTGCTGAAATTTCTTGGATTCGTGGATATTGTTCACTATCTTTTCCTTTTAGGGTAATTTCTGATTTGCCACTAGTTAAAACAATTTGATTTTGTTCAATTTCTTTAAAATCAAGAGTTACATCAGGTAGACTAGATACCACATTGATAAAGAAAGAAGCTTCAAGAAGGATTGAACCCAAAGAAGTAATTAATAAACCAGCATCTTCATTTTTTTGAGAAATAAAATTTTCAATTGAAATTTGACCATTTGAACCAATTAAAGTAACACCTTCATTAGTCACGTCAATTTTGACAGTTGATAAAATAGGAATGGCATTTTTAGAACTAATAGCTCTCTTAGTAGTATTTAAGGCTTGTAGAAATAAATTTTTATTAATTGAAAAATGAATCATGGATTCTCCTTTATTTATTTTTAGTATTAGAAGGATAATAGTAATAATAGAGTCTGTGAAATCTGTGGAAAACAGACTTTAAACAAGTCATATCAAGTTTTTGGGCTTGTTTAAAAAATGTGGATAAAAAAGATAATAAAGTAAAAGTTATCCACAAGTTATTTAATTTTCTTTTTGATGGATTCGATTTCTAAACGTAAATTATCATCTTCATCAATCAAAGATTTAATTTTGGCATGGGCATGTATGACTGTTGTATGGTCTTTTCCACCAAATTCCTTCCCAATTTTTGGAAGACTATTATCTGTTAGTTCTCTAGATAAATACATAGCCACTTGACGAGCTAACACAATATTTTGAAGGCGTCTGCTTCCCTTCATTTCTTTGACACTGACACCATAAAAGTTACCAACTTCATTTTGGATTTTATCAATTGGGATGACGAGCATTTGGTTAACATCTTGTTTACGTGCTCGAATAGCCTCGGCAGCGATATCGATTGTGATATCCTTAATCTTCTTCACTCGGGCAATTAAAGTGATGTCGTTGATTGCTCCTTCAAGTTCTCGGACGTTTGAATCAAATTGGCCAGCTAGGTATTCTAGGGTATCACTTTGGAAATGGTAGTCTAAATGCTCTGTTTTGCTTTGTAAAATGGCAATACGTGTCTCAAAGTCAGGTGGTGTGATGTTTTGCGTCAATCCCCAGCTAAAGCGCGTGACAAGTCTTTCTTCAAGTCCCTCTAAGTGTTTAGGACTACGATCACTAGTCAGAACAATTTGTTTTTGATTGCTATGGAGAACATTGAAAGTATTGAAAAATTCTTCTTGAGTTGCAACTTTTTTTCCACTCAGCGATTGGATATCATCAATTAACAAGAGATCAAGGCTACGGTAAGTTTTTTTGAATTTTTCCATTTCTCCCAGTCTCAGGTGTTCAAGAAAGTCGTTGATAAAGCTTTCAGCAGGGATGTACTTCACACGCGCATCAGGAATATTTTTCAAAATCTCATTCCCAATTGCATTGAGTAAGTGAGTCTTACCAAGGCCAGGTCCTCCATAGATAAAAAGAGGATTATAGGTCAAGGCTAAATCTTCAGAAACAGCCAAAGCGGCTGATACTGCCCAAACATTCCCATCCCCTTGGATAAAATTATCAAAGGTATACTTTTCTTTTAATCCAGTATCCGAATAAGGAATAGATGCTAACTTTGGACTATAGTCATAAAGAGTTGAATTGGTAGCTTCTTCAACTTGTGAGACAGCCGTATCTTGAGGTTTGGTGAAAATATAGTGGGGAGTTATCTCAGCATCATAAATTTCAAAACCAGCTACCACAATAATATCTTTTAGTTGTTTTTCCCAGACCATTTCCATTTCAGATCGTGGTAAAAATATAGTGGCAACATTTTCCTCTACCTTAATGAGTTCAGCTTGAATAGCATAGAAATCATACATGGATCGAGTTAGTCTTTCTTGTGCAAATTCTAATATACGATTCCAAAATTGTTTTTCTTTCAATCCTTTCTCCTCCTTTACTATCTAAAAGTTTAATGCTAGACTTATTTTACCATAGATAGAAAGATTTTTCCACAAGCTGTGAAAAATAATCCACAATGTTATCAAGTCTTATCCACAGGTTGGGGATAAAATCAGAAACTGTTGATTTATTAAGCTTTTTATTGGAAAAAATAGTGGATAACCTTGTGAGATAAGAAAATAAAAGAACAGCCTTATTTCAGGCTGTTGATAATTCTACTGTATTCTTCTTGATTTGAAAAAGAAATAATGATTTTTCCATTGTCTTTTTTAGACAGTTTGATTTCTACATCTAATCCGAGTAGTTTTTTTAACTGTTCTTCTTCATTTTGTATGAAATGATCATTTTTTTGCAGTTTCTTTTGTTTTTTCTCTGTCAGAAGAGTTTCTAACTTCCTTACAGAAATGCCTTCCTCTATGATTCGTTGAAAGAAATAGTCTTGTTGTTCCTTATTCAAGCCAACTAGCGAACGCGCATGCGCTTGTGATAGTTGGCCATTTTCTACTTCTGAAAGGATCTGTTCTGGCAAGGACAGCAAGCGAATAGAGTTGCTGATATAAGGACGAGACTTGCCCATTTTATCTGCAATTTCAGCGTGGGTAAATCCTTTCTCTATGAGAGATTCATAGGCGCGTGCTTCTTCTATTGGATTTAAATTTTCTCTCTGTAAATTTTCAATGATGGATTGAACCATCATCTCTTGGTCTGAGAGCTGTTTAACAACAGCTGGGATAGACGTTAGACCAGCTAAAAGTGAAGCCCGATAGCGTCTCTCTCCTGCAAGGATTTCATAACCAATAACAGGAGATTGACGAACAATAATCGGTTGAATGACCCCATTTTCTTTGATAGACTGTGCTAGTTCATGTAGTTTTTCTCCATCAAATTCTTTTCGAGGTTGATAGGGATTTTTTTGTATATCTGTGATAGAAATCATTTCAAATTTTTCCATGATTCTACACTAACACATCTTTTCTATTATGTAAAGCTTTCTTTACATAGATGTCAATTAAGATTCTAAATCACCTGAACTCTTGTCAAGCTTAATAGATGTAGTTTCTTCTTTACCGTTACGATAGTAAGTTATCTTAATGGTGTCTCCGATAGAATGATTGTAAAGAGCACTTTGTAAGTCTGTTGATGAAGCAATGTCTTTGTCATCTACTTTTGTAATAACGTCGTATTTTTCAAGGTGACCATTGGCAGGCATATTGCTCTGCACAGAACGAACAACTACACCAGATGTTACATTACTTGGAATATTCAGTCTTCTAATATCACTTGTATTAATATTTGAGAGATTGACCATTTGAATGCCCAAAGCTGGACGAGTCACTTTTCCGTTTTTTTCTAACTGTTCAATAATATTGATAGCATCATTTGCAGGAATTGCGAAACCAAGGCCTTCTACAGATGTTCCTCCATTTGTGGCAATTTTACTTGAGGTAATTCCGATAACCTGTCCTTGAATATTGATTAGTGGGCCACCAGAGTTACCTGGGTTAATAGCAGTATCAGTTTGGATGGCTTTTGTAGAAATGGCTTGTCCATCTTCAGATTTTAAAGATACATTTCGATTAAGACTAGATACAATACCCTGAGTGACAGTATTTGCATATTCAGAACCCAATGGGCTACCAATAGCAATGGCAGTTTCTCCTACGGTTAACTTGCTAGAATCACCAAACTCAGCTACTGTTGTCACTTTTTCTGAAGAGATTTTGACGACAGCAATATCAGAGAAAGTGTCCGCTCCGACAATTTCTCCGGGTACTTTAGTTCCATCTGACAAACGAATATCTACTTTGCTGGCGCCATTTATAACGTGATTATTGGTGACGATGTAAGCTTCTTTGTCATTCTTTTTATAAATAACCCCAGATCCTTCACTAGAGATTTGCTGAGAATCTGTGTCAGTATCATCATTACCAAATACGCTATTTTGTCTGTTTGCTGAATAAGTAATAACTGAAACAACAGCATCTTTTACTTTGTTAACAGCCTGTGTTGTTGAATTTTCATTCTTATAGGCAGTCTGTGTAATAGTACTATTGTTGTTAGAGGTACTTACAGTACTTTTTTGAGTTAGTTGGTTTATTGAAAAGCTACCCAAGGCTCCACTAATAAAGCTAATGACGATAACGACTAATAATTGAAACCCTTTTTTGTAAAATGTTTTTAAATGTTTCATATTTGCCTCCATATTTTTGAATTACTGAAAGTATAAACTGACTAGCTTAATTATAACTTAAACACAAAAAGTTTTTCACAGATTGTGGATAACTTTCAAAAATCTGTGGTTTTCTCGGCTAAAATTAACCTTTTGTTTTGTGAATAAGATGTGAAAAAATAGAGAATATGTTAGAATAGAGTCATGAAAATTAAAGTTGTAACAGTTGGGAAACTGAAAGAAAAGTATTTGAAAGATGGTATTGCAGAGTATTTAAAACGAATTTCTCGATTTGCTAAGCTTGAAATGATTGAGCTAGCAGATGAAAAAACACCAGATAGGGCCAGTGAATCAGAAAATCAAAAGATTTTAGGAATAGAAGGTCAGAGAATTTTATCAAAAGTTGGTGACCGTGATTTCGTGATTGTGTTGGCTATCGAAGGGAGAACTTTCTCCTCAGAAGAATTTAGTAAGCAGCTAGAAGAAGCTTCTATAAAAGGATTTTCTACTCTTACATTTATTATTGGAGGGAGTCTGGGATTAGCACAGGATGTAAAAAAGAGAGCCAATCTCTCTGTTAGTTTTGGCCGTTTAACCTTGCCCCATCAGTTAATGAGACTAGTCCTTGTTGAACAAATCTATCGGGCTTTTACAATACAGCAGGGCTCGCCCTATCATAAATAGAAAATTGACTTTCAATTGAATTTTTGGTAGAATAGCTATATTAGGTCTCATAGCTCAGCTGGATAGAGCATTCGCCTTCTAAGCGAACGGTCGCAGGTTCGAATCCTGCTGGGATCAATATAGTAGCAAAGCTGGGAATTTTCCCGGCTTTTTTCTTAAAAAAGTACACTTGGGGAGAAAAAAATGACAGTTGAGAGAATTTTATCTAAAACGAAATTCCATTTTGTATAATAGTTTTTGTAAGTTAGCTTACAAGAAAAAAACATTTAAGGAGATTTTATTATGAAAAACACAGTTAAATTGGAACAGTTTGTAGCCTTGAAGGAAAAAGACTTGCAGGAGATTCAAGGTGGGGAAAGTAGACTTCCAAAAATCCGCTTTGATTTTATTTTCCCACGAAAAAAGTAATGAAATAAGGGGAAAGAGTAATGAATTTATTTGGAGTTGGGTTAGTTATTGTTTATTTTTTAATTATTAGTCACAGTTACCGTTTAATTTGTAAAGGTCAAATAAATAGAAAAGAACTATACGTTTTTAGTGCTTATATATTACTAACAGAAATAGTACTTGATTTTCCATCATATCTTCTACATTTAGATGACTTAGGGATTGTAAAATTTTTATTTCCTTTGGTATTATATTCCTATTTTCGATGGATTAAACAGTATGAGAGGGATAGAGGACTATTCCTAAGTTTACTACTATCTCTTTTATATGAGAGCACTCATAACTTTTTGTCCGTAACTTTATCCTCTCTAACAGGAGACAATTTTGTTTTACAATATTATGAACCATTCTTTTTCCTTGTAACGATGTTGACTTATGTCGTTATCTTAAAAATCATTCATTATTTCCATTTGGATCTAAACTATTTTGATAAAGACTACCTCTATCCTTTCTTGACAAAAGTATTTTTTGCTTTGCTACTGCTCCATATTGTATCTTTCGTTTCAGATATGGTAAGTACGATTAAACATTTGAATAGTTTTGGAAGTATTTTATCATCTATCGTCTTTATTTCTCTCCTTTTAACCTTTTTTGCAATGAATTCACATAAAGATCAAATGGAGAAAGAGATTGCTTTGAAGCAGAAGAAATTTGAACAGAAACATTTACAAAACTACACAGATGAAATTGTCGGTTTGTATAATGAAATTCGTGGTTTTCGACATGATTATGCTGGGATGCTTGTCAGTATGCAGATGGCAATTGACAGTGGTAATTTACAGGAAATTGACAGAGTTTACAACGAAGTTTTGGTTAAAGCCAATCACAAACTGCGCTCAGATAAGTACACTTACTTTGATTTGAACAACATAGAAGATTCAGCTTTACGAAGTTTGGTTGCTCAGTCAATTGTCTATGCTCGAAATAACGGTGTAGAGTTTACACTGGAAGTAAAAGATATAATTACTAGACTACCAATAGACCTGCTGGATTTAGTTCGTATTATGAGTGTTTTATTGAACAATGCTGTCGAAGGATCGGCTGATAGTTATAAAAAGCAGATGGAAGTAGCAGTTATTAAGATGGAAACTGAAACAGTGATTGTGATTCAGAATTCATGTAAAATGACGATGACTCCTTCAGGAGATCTATTTGCTTTAGGATTCTCTACTAAGGGAAGAAATCGCGGAGTAGGATTAAATAATGTGAAAGAACTACTGGATAAGTACAACAACATTATTTTAGAAACAGAGATGGAAGGCAGTACATTTAGACAAATCATTAGATTTAAGAGGGAATTTGAATGAAAGTTTTAATTTTAGAAGATGTTATTGAACATCAAGTGAGACTAGAGAGAATATTGGATGAAATTTCGAAAGAATCGAATATTCCAATATCATACAAGACAACGGGAAAAGTTCGTGAGTTTAAGGAATATATCGAAAATGATGAAGTAAACCAGCTTTATTTTCTAGATATTGATATTCATGGAATTGAGAAAAAGGGATTTGAAGTGGCTCAGCTCATTCGTCATTACAATCCTTACGCTATTATCGTCTTTATCACCAGTCGATCAGAGTTTGCGACTCTAACCTATAAATATCAGGTATCAGCCTTAGATTTTGTTGATAAGGATATCAATGATGAGTTATTTAAGAAGAGAATTGAGCAGAATATCTTCTACACGAAGAGTATGTTACTTGAAAATGAAGATGTGGTAGATTATTTTGACTACAATTACAAGGGAAATGATTTAAAAATCCCTTACCATGACATTCTGTATATTGAAACGACAGGAGTCTCTCATAAATTGCGCATTATTGGTAAGAATTTTGCAAAAGAATTTTATGGTACCATGACAGATATTCAGGAAAAGGACAAACATACTCAGCGATTTTATTCTCCTCATAAGTCATTTTTGGTAAATATAGGCAACATCAGAGAAATTGATAGAAAGAATTTAGAAATTGTTTTCTATGAAGACCATCGTTGTCCTATTTCAAGATTAAAAATTAGAAAATTAAAAGATATTCTAGAGAAAAAATCTCAAAAGTGATTGACAATTAGTAAGAAATTGATATAATGGTTATATCTGCTACAGATAGAAGGTCCGTTGGTCAAGGGGTTAAGACACCGCCTTTTCACGGCGGTAACACGGGTTCGAATCCCGTACGGACTATTTTATCCGCCATAGCTCAGTTGGTAGTAGCGCATGACTGTTAATCATGATGTCGTAGGTTCGAGTCCTACTGGCGGAGTATAGATAAAAGGGAACATAGTGTTGTTCCCTTTTTTGTATCAATTTGTATCACCAAGCATCTTCATAAGGAAGTCTGTTATTTCTTGAGGACTTTCTTTTTTTCCATGTGCAATCCAAGTTTGGCAGACACCAAAAAGTGCGTGAGTTAGATAGATGCTACTGTATTCTAATTCAGTGGTATTGAGATTCAGTTGCATAAATCGCTTTTGTAAATCTGTACTGAGCATGATATGAAGTTTATTTCGTAAGAAATTTTGGATTTCTTTAGTCCCATTTTCAGAAAGAAGGGCAGCCAGAAGTGGTTCTGACTCTAGATATTCAAATACTTCTAAAATAGCATCTTTTTTGTGATGAGCATGTTTTTGAAAAATATATTCAAATGTATGGAATAGCTTGCTTTGATAGTGCTCAATCATATCATACTTATCCTTATAGTGAGTATAGAAGCTGGAACGACTAATTCCGGCTTTTTCTGCTAGCTTGACAGTAGAAATTTGATCAAATGGTTGTTCTATCAGTAGTTGTACCATAGCATTTTCAATAGTTTTCTTTGTTTTTAAGCGTTTGTTACTTTCTTGCATATTTCCTCCTTGTAAACAAATTAGACTATATGTCTAAAAATGGATTTTTTATCTTGTAATTTAGATTTTTTATTGTATAATCTATTATATCAAAATTTTAGACAATATGTTTAAAAAAGGAGAAACTATGTTTAAAGAATGGAAAGCAATTTTTAAAAAACCAACCTTTATTATTGTCATGATAGGGATTTCTCTTATTCCCGCTCTGTACAATATCATATTTTTGTCATCAATGTGGGATCCATATGGTCAAGTGTCTGACTTACCTGTGGCAGTTGTCAATAATGATAAAGATGCCTCTTATAATGGTAATAGCATGTCTATAGGAAAAGACATGGTGTCTAATTTAGAGCAAAATAAATCATTGGATTTTCATTTTGTAGATGAAGAAGAAGGTAAGAAGGGTCTAGAAAACGGTGATTATTATATGGTAGTCACTTTGCCAAGTGACTTGTCTGAAAAAGCAGCTTCTATTTTAACGGATCACCCTGAGCAAATGCAAATCGATTATCAGACTTCAAGTGGCCATAGTTTTATTGCCAGCAAGATGAGCGATTCTGCTATGACACAATTAAAGCAGAGTGTTTCTACCAATGTAACCGAGACTTATACTAAAGCTTTCTTTAACAAGATGGTCGATTTAAAGGATGGTATGAGTCAAGCAGTTTCTGGTAGTGAAAAACTAACTGATGGAGCGAATCAGTTAGTGGCAGGAAGTCAAACATTAACTACTAACCTACACTCTTTAGCAGATTCAAGTTTAACATTTTCAAATGGAACGGAGCAGTTTACTAAAGGATTATCCTCTTATGTCTCTGGTGTTGAACAACTTCATCTTGGCTTAGGAAATTTTAATAGTGGTTTAGTTACATATACTGGTGCAGTGAGTCAATTAGATAGCGGATTAGGTCAATTATCTTCTAAAAGTCCTGAATTAGTGAGGGGAATCAATCAACTATATACTGGTGTAGAGTCCTATACTGGCGGTGTTTCTCAGCTCAATGCTGGTCTTAATCAATTTTCATCTGGTGTTAGTGCCTACACCAATGGAGTGGGAAGTCTTGCAACAGGTGCTAATCAGTTATCTAATCAATCAGCTACACTTCGAATGGGGGTGGAGCAATTAAGTGAAGGAATTCAACAACTTTCTAGCAAGTTAGATGCTTCGTCTGAGCAAAAAGATCAAATTAATCAATTATCTTCTGGTCTAAATCAGTTAAATCAAGCTATTCAAAATATTGATGTTGGAGATACAAAACAATTAGATTCTGTTTTATCAAGTATAGTATCTCTTTCTAATCAAATGTTAGCAAGTGCTCATTCTGATAAAGCGACTACATTAGCTAATATTCAATCGACAGCAGCTTATCAATCTTTGACAAGTGAGCAACAAGCTGAGATAAGTGCTTCTGTATCTCAAAATTCGACTGATAGTATTCAATCAGCACAGTCAATTGTAGCTTTAGTTCAAGGTTTACAAGGAAGTTTAGAAAACTTACAAAATCAATCTTCTAATCTTTCGACTTTAAAAAATCAAGCTAATCAAGTATTACCTATTGCTTCTACTTCTTTGACAGGATTGTCAAGTGGATTAACAGAGATACAAGGAGCTGTTGCTAGCAAATTAGTTCCTGCCAGTCAGTCGATTACATCGGGTGTAAATGCATATACTGCAGGTGTTGATAAAGTTTCTCAAGGCGCAAGTCAACTAAGTGAAAAGAATTCCACCTTGACAGGTAGTCTGGATCAACTAGTTTCAGGCTCAACTACCTTGACACAAAAATCTTCTAACTTGACAGCAGGAGTTGGTCAATTAGTTGAAAAAACTCCAGAATTAGTGTCTGGTATTGAAAAATTATCAACTGGCTCTAACCAATTGAATCAAAAGAGTCAAGAATTAATGGCAGGAGTTGATAAATTACAATCAGGATCTGGTCAATTAGCAGACAAATCTAGTCAGTTACTTTCAGGTGCTTCTCAATTAGAGAATGGAGCTAATAAATTGGCAGATGGATCTGGTAAACTTGCAGAAGGTGGAACAAAGTTAACTTCTGGATTGGAAGGTTTACAGATAGGAGTTGCTTCTTTGGGACAAGGATTAAGTAATGCTAGAGATCAACTTAAATCAGCATCAACGGAATCTCAAAATGCAGAGATTTTGTCAAATCCACTCAGTCTTTCAAAAACAGACAATGATCAAGTTCCTGTAAATGGAATTGCAATGGCTCCTTATATGATATCAGTTGCTCTTTTTGTTGCAGCAATATCAACGAATATGATCTTTGCGAAGTTGCCTTCAGGACGTCATCCGGAGAGCCGTTGGGCTTGGTTGAAATCTCGAGCTGAAATAAATGGTATTATAGCTGTTTTAGCAGGAATTTTGGTATATGGAGGAGTTCATCTTATTGGTTTAACTGCAAATCATGAGATGAGAACATTTATTCTCATTATCCTAACAAGTTTAGTATTCATGTCCATGGTGACCGCTTTAACAACATGGAATAGCCGTATAGGAGCTTTCTTCTCTCTTATCTTGCTTTTATTACAGTTAGCATCAAGTGCAGGTACTTACCCACTTGCTTTGACAAATGATTTCTTTAGAGCCATTAATCCCTGGTTACCAATGAGTTATTCAGTTTCTGGATTACGAGAAACAATCTCTATGACAGGAAATATTCATCAGCAAGCCATTTTCCTAGCTGTCATACTAGCTCTATTTACTGGTTTAGGTATGCTAGCCTATCAACCTAAGAAAATGGAAGAATATTAAAAAAATCGACCAATTGGTCGATTTTTTTATGTATTAGATGTCTTTCGTTTGTGATTATAAATTCCAAATAGTAAAAGTGAAGTAAAGGAACAGATTGATCCAGTAATAAAACCATTGGGAATAAAGGAAAGTGTAATAGTTCCTTTTCCTTTAGGAATATCAACTTTCATAAAACCAGTTTGAGCTTGTTTAATTTCTATTTTCTTACCATCTTGGTAGGCAGACCAGCCTTTGTCATAAGGAATGGTGAAGAAAATGGACGTATCTTGTTTGATATCATATGTAGCAAAGACCTTGTTTTTAGAAGTTGATACTGTGACAGGTTGTTCTTTAATTTTTTGAATTGCCTCGGTGAAAGTTTTGGTATCTAAACGATAGAAGGTAGGAGATTCAAATGATACTTGTGAATTTCCAGGGAAACTAACATTGATATTGAAAGTTTTTTTCTCTTTTGTATAGCCTAGATTAAAGAAGGAGAAGACATTATCAGTTGTAAAAGTTTTCTTTTCTCCATTTACAAGGATGTCAACCTTTTTTTGTTTGTCATTAGAAAAGTGAAGGTTTGTGATAGAAAGATAAACTTGACTGTTTTCGGGAACCTCAATTTGATACTGGATTGCTGCATCCTCATTTGAAGAACTTGTAACAGTAATTAAATCATCAGTATTCTCTGTTTTGTCATAAGGGATCGGAGAAAAATAATCAAAATTGACATTAGCAAGTTGATTTAAAAATGAGGCCTGATTATCCAAGGTATGTTCATTGAACTTGACATCATTGTAAACAGATTGACTAGCAAATGCAATCGGAAGAGAGTATTGATTTTCATATAGGGTAAGATTATCTTTTTGATAGATATCTTGGAATCCATACTTATCAATAGGACTGTCTGATATATTGTACTGGATACCAAATAAACTATCAGCCAAAATACTATTGTTAGCATAGCGGAGATTGAGATTAGTCCCAGTGGATTTAAACCCAAGTTTATCCAAAGTAGAGCTTGCTGAGCGATTTCGAACAGATGAAAATTGAGAGATTCCATTGTAGTTGAATTTCATACTGTCATTTCCTGTCTGAGTTTGTAGTTTTTCAGTACGAGTAAATTGGTTTCCAATATATGTTGAGAAAGAGTCCATAGCTGGGATATCTCTACTATATGCACTTCGAGAAGCAAATCCCCATTCCTTAGAAATTCCGTCTATTTGAGATGAAGCATTTAAACTCATTTCAACTATTATAAATAAAGAGATTAGAATGGCAAATAGATTTACAGAGATAAACTTTTTGATAACTGTAAGGAGTAAAAGCGAATAGACAACTAAAAATTCAAGAGTCAGTAGGATATTCAAATCTGTTAAAAAAGAATAATGCGATTTTAGATAGATGGTAGCTAAAAATCCTGTTACTATAAGAAAAAGCGAAACTAAAAAATTCCAGATTTTAATTTCTTTCAGACGATTTAAGATTTCTGCTGCTGTGTAAATTAACAAGGTAGAGAAAATCCAAGCATAGCGATGTAAAAACATGTTTGGAGTATGCATGCCTTGCCAAAATAAATCAAGAGCTTCAATATAAAAGCTTGCAATTAGAAATGTAAAGAAGATTGCATAGATAAGTTTCACGTGAAACTTAATAGATTTCAGAGTAAAAAATAAAATGGTCAAAATAAAGGGAAGGAGTCCAACAAAAATCATTGGGATGGCCCCATACTTTGTTGTGTCAAAGGAACCAATGAATTGTTTAGCAAAGAGATCAAGATACCAGCTACTTTCAGTTTGAAACTTTGTAATTTCAGTCAATTTTTCCCCATGTGTCTGTAAATCAAACAGAGTGGGAAGAGTCATAATCAAACTAGCCATACTAGCTAAAATGGAGGTGATTATGAAATCAAGAACAGATGATTTTCGAGTTTTAAAATCCCAAGAAATTTGATAGAGATACAAGAAAATAAGAAACAATGCTGTCATATAGCCAAAATAATAGTTTTGGATAAATAAGATTGACAGACTTGTAAAGTACAATAGGAATTTCTTTTCAGTGATAAGTAGCTGTAAACCAGTTATAATTAAAGGAATCAAGATAAAAACATCTAGCCAGGTTTTTATCTCTAATTGACTGACAGTGAAACTCATCAGAGCATAGGAAGTAGATAAAGCTAGTTTTAAAGGCTTAGGAATCGATTGAAATAATTTATTTAAACTAAAGTAAGTTGACAGTCCAATCAATCCAAATTTTAAGAGAGTTGTCAGATAGATAGCATCTGGCATATTCGTTAGATCAAAAAAGTAAACTAGAGGTGAAAGGAAACTTCCCAAGTAATAACTAGATAGGGCATAGAAATTTAATCCGAGGCCACTTGTAAAGGTGTAAAACAGACTACTATTTCCATGTAGGATATTTCTTAGAGCTATATCAAAAATAACGTATTGATGAAAGCCATCTCCTAATAGAGGAGAGTTGTCGCTATTCCAGTAGATACCTTGAGATAGATATACTCCTATCATAATGATTATGGGAATGATGAAAGCAACAAAATAGGTCCAATATGTTTTAAAAAATAATTTCATGTTACCTCATAAAATGTTAGAAAACTCAGCTGGTTAACCCAACTGAGTTTTGAAGTTTTATTTAGTCTTTCCAAAGTTCTTTAACTTTTGCTTGTACTTCTGCATTCTCTAGGAATTCATCATAGGTTTCATCGATACGGTCAATGACGCCATTTTTAGACAAGACAATGATATGGTTAGCTAGAGTTTGAATAAACTCGTGGTCATGGCTGGCAAAGATGATTGATTCTTTAAAGTTTTTCAATCCATCATTCAAGCTTGAGATAGATTCTAAGTCCAAGTGATTGGTTGGATCATCAAGTACAAGGACATTTGATTTTAAGAGCATGAGTTTTGAAAGCATGACACGAACTTTTTCTCCTCCTGACAAGACATTTACAGGTTTGTTAACCTCATCTCCAGAAAAGAGCATACGACCGAGGAAGCCACGTAGGAAAGTATTGTCATCTTCTTCTTTACTTGCGAATTGACGCAACCAGTCAAGGATTGACTCTCCTCCTGCAAAATCAGCTGAGTTATCTTTGGGCAGGTAAGATTGACTAGTGGTCACTCCCCATTTGACAATTCCTTCATAGTCAATGTCTCCCATGATTGCACGAATTAATGCAGTCGTTTGGATGTCATTCTGTCCAATAAGCGCTGTCTTATCACCTGGACGCAAGATAAAACTGATATTATCTAAAATAGTCTCACCATCAATCTTTACAGTTAGATTTTCTACTGTCAAGAGATCATTACCAATCTCACGTTCCGCTTTAAAGTTTATAAATGGATATTTACGACTAGATGGTACAATCTCTTCTAGCTCAATCTTATCAAGCATTTTCTTACGTGATGTTGCCTGTCTTGACTTAGAAGCATTAGCAGAGAAACGAGCAACGAACTCTTGCAATTGCTTAATTTTTTCTTCTGCTTTAGCATTACGGTCTGCTAGCAATTTAGCAGCGAGTTCAGAAGATTCCTTCCAGAAGTCGTAGTTTCCGACATAGAGTTTGATTTTTCCGAAGTCAAGGTCGGCCATGTGAGTACATACCTTGTTTAAGAAGTGACGGTCGTGGGATACTACGATAACGGTGTTATCAAAATCAATCAAGAAGTCTTCTAGCCATGTAATTGATTGGATATCCAAACCATTGGTCGGCTCGTCCAAAAGAAGAACATCTGGTTTACCAAAAAGTGCTTTGGCGAGGAGAACCTTTACTTTTTCACCGTTGGCCAATTCGCTCATATTTTGATAGTGCAATTCTTCTGGGATATTTAGGTTTTGAAGGAGTTGAGAGGCTTCACTTTCTGCTTCCCAGCCCCCAAGCTCGGCAAACTCTCCTTCAAGTTCGGCAGCACGCACTCCATCTTCGTCTGAGAAATCTTCCTTCATGTAGATGGCATCTTTCTCTTTCATGATGCTATAAAGTTTTTCATTTCCCATGATAACAACATCAATGGCACGTTCATCTTCATAGTCAAAGTGATTTTGACGAAGAACAGATAGACGTTCATCTGGACCAAGAGAGATGTGACCAGTAGTAGGTTCGATATCTCCAGCTAAAATTTTTAAAAAGGTTGATTTTCCGGCACCATTAGCACCAATTAATCCGTAAGTATTTCCTTCTGTAAATTTGATATTGACATCATCAAAAAGTTTGCGATCACTAAAACGTAGTGAAACATCAGATACTGTAAGCAATGTTTTTCTCCTATATGTGTAATATATTTATTCTACTAGAAAATACGGAAATATTCAAATTTTTATCTGTCAATTTCGTGTAAAATATATTTACAATTCCCTTTACACAGAAACATAAATAGCAAGACTGATTTATTTTGATAAATTCCGGTTATTTCATTAAAAAAATGCTATAATTGAAGGGACCATATCGAAGGAGAATAAAATGACTAAACCCATTATTTTAACAGGAGACCGTCCAACAGGAAAATTGCATATTGGACATTATGTTGGAAGTCTCAAAAATCGAGTATTATTACAGAAAGAGGATAAGTATGATATGTTTGTGTTCTTGGCTGACCAACAAGCTTTGACAGATCATGCTAAAGACCCTCAAACAATTGTAGAGTCTATCGGAAATGTGGCTTTGGATTATCTTGCAGTTGGATTGGATCCAAGTAAATCGACAATCTTTATTCAAAGCCAGATTCCAGAGTTGGCTGAACTATCTATGTACTATATGAATCTAGTTTCATTAGCACGTTTGGAGCGCAATCCAACAGTCAAGACAGAAATTGCTCAGAAAGGCTTTGGAGAGAGTATTCCGACAGGATTCTTAGTCTATCCAATTGCTCAAGCAGCTGACATCACAGCTTTCAAGGCCAATTATGTTCCTGTTGGGACAGATCAGAAACCAATGATTGAGCAAACTCGCGAGATTGTTCGTTCTTTTAACAATGCATATAATTGTGATGTCTTGGTGGAACCGGAAGGTATTTATCCAGAAAATGAGAGAGCAGGGCGTTTGCCTGGTTTAGATGGAAATGCTAAAATGTCTAAATCACTCAATAATGGTATTTATTTAGCTGATGATGCGGATACTTTGCGTAAAAAAGTAATGAGTATGTATACAGATCCAGATCATATCCGCGTTGAGGATCCAGGTAAAATTGAAGGAAATATGGTTTTCCATTATCTAGATGTTTTTGGTCGTCCAGAAGATGCTCAAGAAATTGCTGACATGAAAGAACATTATCAACGAGGTGGTCTTGGTGATGTGAAGACCAAGCGTTACCTACTTGAAATATTAGAACGTGAACTTGGTCCTATTCGTGAGCGCCGTATTGAATTTGCTAAGGATATGGGAGAAGTTTATAATATGCTTCAAAAAGGTAGTGAAAGAGCGCGTGAAGTTGCAGGTCAAACCCTATCTGAGGTTAAAGGAGCAATGGGACTTCAGTACTTTAACTAAGTTTATTTTACAAGAAACTATCATTTCTATCTCAAAGAAAAGATAGTTTTTTATTTATCCCTGTAACATTTGACAAATTTTTATAGAATGGTATGATAGATACAATATAAAAAGAGTCAAGCTCAAAAAGAAAGAAAAGAGGAAACTTCGAATGTCTAATTGGGACACTAAATTTTTGAAAAAAGGTTTTACCTTTGATGATGTATTGCTTATTCCAGCTGAAAGTCATGTGTTGCCTAACGATGCAGATTTAACAACTAAATTGGCAGATAATTTGACTTTAAATATCCCAATTATTACCGCTGCCATGGACACAGTTACAGAGAGTCAAATGGCCATTGCTATTGCTCGTGCAGGCGGTCTCGGAGTTATCCATAAAAACATGTCAATTGCTCAACAAGCAGAGGAGGTTCGTAAGGTAAAACGTTCTGAAAATGGAGTTATTATTGATCCGTTCTTCTTGACGCCTGAACATACAATTGCTGAAGCAGATGAGCTTATGGGTCGTTACCGCATCAGTGGTGTTCCAGTTGTTGAAACACTTGAAAATCGTAAATTGGTTGGTATTTTGACAAACCGAGATCTTCGTTTTATTTCAGACTATAACCAACCAATCTCAAATCATATGACCAGTGAAAATCTTGTTACTGCTCCTGTGGGTACAGATCTTGCAACAGCTGAGAGTATTCTTCAAGAACACCGTATTGAAAAGCTTCCGTTGGTAGATGAAGAAGGTCGTCTTTCTGGTTTGATTACTATCAAAGATATTGAAAAAGTTATTGAGTTTCCAAATGCTGCTAAAGATGAGTTTGGTCGTCTACTAGTTGCAGGTGCAGTAGGTGTTACTTCAGATACATTTGAACGTGCAGAGGCTCTTTTTGAAGCAGGAGCGGATGCGATTGTTATTGATACTGCACATGGTCATTCTGCAGGTGTCTTGCGTAAAATTGCTGAGATTCGTGCTCACTTTCCAGATCGTACTTTGATTGCTGGAAATATTGCTACTGCTGAGGGAGCGCGCGCACTTTACGAAGCAGGTGTAGACGTTGTCAAGGTTGGTATTGGACCAGGTTCTATCTGTACTACTCGTGTGATTGCTGGTGTTGGTGTTCCGCAAGTAACAGCTATCTACGATGCTGCAGCCGTTGCGCGTGAATATGGAAAAACGATCATTGCTGACGGTGGAATCAAGTATTCTGGAGATATTGTAAAAGCCCTTGCTGCAGGTGGAAATGCAGTTATGCTTGGATCAATGTTTGCTGGAACTGATGAAGCTCCAGGTGAAACTGAAATCTTCCAAGGACGTAAATTCAAGACATACCGTGGTATGGGTTCAATCGCAGCAATGAAGAAAGGTTCAAGCGATCGTTACTTCCAAGGTTCTGTCAATGAAGCAAATAAACTTGTTCCAGAAGGAATTGAAGGTCGTGTTGCTTATAAAGGAGCGGCAGCTGATATCGTCTTCCAAATGATTGGTGGTATTCGCTCTGGTATGGGTTACTGTGGTGCAGCTAACCTTAAAGAACTACACGATAATGCTCAATTTATTGAAATGTCTGGTGCTGGTTTGAAAGAAAGCCACCCTCATGATGTACAAATTACTAATGAGGCACCAAATTATTCTATGTAAAAGAAATAAAAAGAACTCCCGTGAAAACAGGAGTTCTTTTACAATATTGTCAATTTTAGTTTACAGCAACTTGACCATTTTGAATAGCGAAAACACTTAGATTTTCTGGTAGATTTTGAAGATGGTCTAAGCTTGTTGTTGTAATAAAGGTTTGGATTGATTGAGAAATCGTTTCTAATAATTTTAGTTGTCTGGTATTGTCAAGTTCGCTCATAACATCGTCAAGTAGTAATATTGGAGATTCTGTAGTAATACTTTCCATTAACTCGATTTCAGCTAATTTTATAGAAAGGACGAGACTACGATGTTGGCCTTGACTCCCAAAACTAGCGTCCATCCCATTTATATAAAAAGAAATATCATCTCGATGAGGACCGACACCAGTGTTCTTTTTAAATAAATCTCTGGATCTACTTTTTTCTAAAGCAATTTTGAAAGATTCGGATAAGTCTTCTTTGTCAGTTATCTTGACAGAAGATTGATAGGATATTGACAACTCTTCAATCTGATTAGAGAGTTCAAAATGTTTCTTACGCCCAAATGATTCTAGTTTTTTTATGAAATCTAAGCGGTGATTCATTACACGACATCCATAATCAACTAGCTGATCATCCAATACTGAAAGGAAGGTTTCATCTATTTTTTGAGCTGATTTTAGATAAGTATTTCTTTGTTTTAGGATGTGATTATAATTGGTTAAATCTGATAAATAGATTGGCTTGATTTGACCAAGCTCCATATCAATGAATTTCCGTCGAACCGAAGGTGCTCCTTTAATTAGTTGTAAATCTTCAGGAGCAAATAAAACAACATTCATGTGTCCTACATAATCTGAAAGGCGTGCCTGTTTTAAATGATTAACTTTTGTCACACGACCTTTTTGTGTTAGCTCGATTTCTAGGGGAATGGATCCAGTTTTTTTCTGAACAAGACCTGAAAGATGAAGTTGTTCTTCATCAAAATGAATGAGATTTTTATCTGTTCGAGTTCGATGACTACGCGTTAAGGCTAAAAAATAGATAGCCTCTAGCATATTTGTTTTTCCTTGTGCATTGCGTCCTAAAAAGACATTCAATTTAGGATTAAAGTCTATTTTCGTCTCTTTGTAGTTACGAAAAGTCTTGAGAGATAGGTTTTTTAGCCACATGATTATCTACCAGGGAATCGCGGAGCTTGTTTGTTTTTAGGTGCTGAAGTAGGTTTCGATTTGTCTTTTTTAACTCCCTTATTCATCTCCTTTACAAGTTTAGCAATCCGTTCTTTTTCAACTTTATCAGCTTGGTATTCTTCTTTCTCCTCAGAAGTGGGTTGTGTCAATAAGATGTCAATGTCCATGTCAGGGATGTCAACTTTATCACCAATACGAAGTTTTTTACCACGACGACTCTCTAATTCTCCATTAAAGTAAACAGAATGTTCAGAGAGAAAGGATTTGATAGCTCCTCCGCTATGTGTAATTCCAAGTTCTTTGAGTAGCGCTTGGAGGGTAATAAATTCTTCAAATAATTTGTATTCCATAATTAACCTCAATCTTTGGTATTATACCATATTTTCTTAAAAATAGTGAGAGAAACAGGGAGAAATGTAAGCGATTTTTATTTCAAAACTGTTACAGGGAACAAGAAAATTTCAGGTTTTCGTGATATAATAGAAGTCTGTATATAAGGAGGTAAATCATGGAGTTAGTGCATGGAATTTCAACACATTTTATCCAATCAAAAAAGTTTAAAACGAACAAAATCACCGTGCGTTTTACCGCTCCATTATCTCTTGATACGATTGCAGGTCGCATGTTGAGTGCGAGTATGCTAGAGACTGCTAATCAGATGTATCCTACTGCTCAAGATTTGAGAAAACATTTGGCCAGTCTATATGGTACAGATATGTCAACCAATTGTTTCAGAAGAGGGCAAAGTCATATTGTAGAATTGACATTTAACTATGTTCGTGATGAGTTTTTAAGTAAGAAAAATGTGCTAACTTCTCAGGTTTTGGAACTTTTAAAAGAAACTCTTTTTTCCCCCGTAGTAGTTGATAATGGATTTGATCCAGCCTTATTTGAAATTGAGAAAAAACAATTGCTAGCAAGTTTAGCAGTTGATATGGATGATTCTTTTTATTTTTCACATAAAGAATTAGACAAAATATTTTTTCATGACGAACGTCTCCAATTGGAATATAGTGATTTACGAAATCGTATTTTAGCTGAAACTCCACAGAGTTCTTATTCTTGTTTCCAAGAATTTTTGGCCAATAATCGAATAGATTTCTTTTTCCTAGGTGATTTTAATGAGGTTGAAATTCAAAATGTATTAGAATCATTTGGCTTTAAAGGTCGAGAAGGGGATGTGAAGGTTCAGTATTGTCAACCTTATTCCAATATCCTGCAGGAAGGTATGGTTCGGAAAAATGTGGGACAATCTATTTTGGAATTAGGTTATCATTGTCCTTCTAAATATGGTGATGAGCAATATTTACCCATGATTGTAATGAATGGTTTACTTGGTGGATTTGCTCACTCTAAACTATTTACAAATGTCCGTGAAAATGCTGGATTGGCTTATACTATTTCAAGTCAGCTCGATTTGTTTAGTGGATTCTTGAGGATGTATGCTGGCATTGATCGAGAAAATCGGAATCAGGCTCGAAAAATGATGAATAATCAACTGCTTGATTTAAAAAAAGGTTATTTTACAGAGCTTGAGCTAGAGCAGACCAAGGAAATGATTCGTCGGTCTTTGTTGCTTTCTCAAGATAATCAATCTTCATTGATTGAACGTGCTTATCAAAATGCCTTACTTGGAAAATCTTCAGCAGACTTTAAAGGTTGGATTGCAAAACTCGAGCAAGTTGACAAAGATGCTATTTGTAGAGCAGCTAGTAATGTGAAATTACAAGCAATTTACTTTATGGAAGGAATAGAATGACAAAGGTTGTTTTTGAAGAAAAATACTATCCAGCTGTAAAAGAAATGGTTTATCGAACTCGTTTGGCCAACGGATTGACAGTTGCTCTTTTGCCTAAAAAGGAATTTAAAGAGGTTTACGGGAGTGTCACTGTTCAGTTTGGTTCGGTAGATATGCTTGTCACTGAAGTTGACGGAGATGTAAAAGAATATCCTGCGGGAATTGCTCATTTTCTTGAACATAAATTATTTGAGAGAGAAGATGCTAGTGATTTGATGTCGGCTTTTACGAGTCTAGGTGCAGATAGTAATGCCTTTACAAGCTTTACAAAAACAAGCTATCTTTTTTCAGCAACGGATCATTTTTTAGAAAATTTAGATTTACTTGATGAATTGGTAACATCAGCACACTTTACTGAAGCTTCGATTTTAAGAGAGCAGGATATTATCCAGCAAGAACGAGAAATGTATCAAGATGATCCAGATTCGTGTTTATTCTTTTCAACTTTAGCGAATTTATATCCTGGCACACCTTTAGCAACTGATATAGTTGGCAGTGAGGAGTCCATTTCCCAAATAAATCTAACTAATTTGCAAGAAAATTTTACAAGATTTTACAAACCTGTAAACATGTCTCTGTTTTTAGTTGGTAATTTTGATGTGGATCAAGTACAGGACTATTTTGAAAGAAAAGAACTGGAAGATTTAGATGTTCATGAAGTAGCAAGGGAAAAGTTTGTTTTACAAGCTGTAAAGCAAACAGACAGTATGAGAATGGAAGTGTCTTCTCCTAAACTAGCGATTGGGATTAGAGGTAATCGAGAAGTTGATGAGGCGGATTGCTATCGACATCATATTTTATTAAAATTATTGTTTGCAATGATGTTTGGTTGGACTTCGGATCGTTTTCAAAAATTATATGAATCAGGTAAAATTGATGCGTCCTTATCTCTGGAAGTTGAAGTAACAAGTCGCTTTCATTTTGTTATGTTGACAATGGATACAAAAGAGCCAGTTGCTTTATCCCATCAGTTTAAAAAGGCTATTCGTAATTTCACAAAGGATTTAGATATTACAGAGGATCATTTAGATATTATTAAAAGAGAGATGTTTGGAGAATTTTTCAGTAGCATGAACTCTCTTGAATTTATTGCAACGCAATATGATGCTTTTGGACAAGGTGAGACAATTTTTGATTTACCAAAGATTTTACAGGAAATTACTTTAGAGGATGTCCTTGATGCTGGACATCATTTAATAGATGATGGTGACATAGTTGATTTTACAATATTCCCATCGTAGTAACCTATCATAATAGACACTAGAAAGAAGGGATGACAAGTATGAGGAAAAAAACAATTGGTGAGGTTTTACGATTAGCTAGAATCAATCAGGGATTGAGTTTAGATGAATTGCATAAAAAAACAGAAATTCAGTTGGATATGTTGGAGGCAATGGAAAATGATGATTTTGATCAACTTCCTAGTCCATTTTATACTCGTTCTTTTTTGAGAAAGTATGCGTGGGCAGTTGAACTTGATGAGCGAATTGTCTTGGATGCTTATGATTCTGGGAGCATGATTACTTATGAGGAAGTAGATGTTGATGAAGAGGAGTTGACAGGTAGGAGACGTTCAAGTAAGAAAAATAAGACATCATTTTTACCTTTATTTTATTTTTTACTCTTTGCCCTATCGATTGTAATATTTGTGACTTATTATGTTTGGAATTATCTCCAGACTCAACCGGAGCGTTCGTCTGCGTCTAGTTATAGTGTGGTCCAAGCAATAAGCTCGACTAGTTCTGTAACTTCATCTTCAAGCAGTAGTTCTTCGAATATGGAACCAGCTATAACGGTATCAGGTGAAGGAAATAGAGTAGAAGTTGCTTATAAAACGAGCAAGGAAACTGCAAAATTGCAATTATCAGTCTCAGATGCTAGAAGTTGGGTTAGTGTTTCAGAAAGTGAGCTTGAGGGTGGTGTGACCTTATCACCGGATAATAAAAGTGCGGAAACAACAGTTTCAACTAAAAATTCTGTAATCATTACTTTAGGTGTTGTCAAAGGTGTCGCTTTAACAGTAGATAATCAGACTGTTGACTTATCGAAATTAACAGCTCAGACTGGAAAAATCACTGTAACCTTTACTAAAAATTAAGGAAAAACGAATGAAAAAAGAACAAATTCCAAATCTCTTAACAATAGGTCGAATTCTCTTTATACCTATTTTTATCTTTATTTTAACGATAGGAAATTCGATAGAGAGTCATATTGTGGCAGCTATTATCTTTGCTATTGCCAGTATCACAGACTACTTAGATGGATATTTAGCTCGTAAATGGAATGTGGTCAGTAATTTTGGTAAATTTGCAGATCCTATGGCGGATAAGCTACTAGTTATGTCTGCTTTTATTATGCTGATTGAGTTAGGTATGGCTCCAGCTTGGATTGTTGCAGTGATCATCTGTCGTGAGTTGGCTGTGACAGGTTTAAGACTTTTATTAGTTGAAACTGGTGGAACAGTTTTAGCAGCAGCCATGCCTGGAAAAATTAAAACTTTCAGTCAGATGTTTGCGATTATTTTCTTGCTATTACATTGGACTTTGCTTGGTCAAGTTCTACTTTATGTAGCCTTGTTTTTCACTATCTACTCTGGCTATGATTATTTCAAGGGTAGTGCCTATGTATTTAAAGGGACATTTGGTTCGAAATGAAATCAATAATTGATGTAAAAAATCTTTCTTTTCGTTATAAGGAAAATCAGGAATACTACGATGTGAAGGATATTACGTTTCACGTGAAACGTGGAGAATGGCTTTCGATTGTAGGGCATAATGGTAGTGGTAAATCAACGACGGTTCGATTAATTGATGGTTTACTGGAAGCAGAATCCGGAGAGATTGTAATTGATGGCCAACGTTTGACTGAGGAAAATGTTTGGAATATACGTCGTCAAATCGGTATGGTTTTTCAAAATCCAGACAATCAATTTGTTGGAGCGACTGTTGAAGATGATGTTGCCTTTGGTTTGGAAAATCAGGGACTTTCTCGTCAAGAAATGAAAAAAAGAGTGGAAGAAGCTCTGGATTTGGTTGGCATGTTGGACTTTAAAAAGAGAGAGCCAGCTCGTCTGTCAGGTGGCCAAAAGCAACGTGTGGCCATTGCAGGTGTTGTAGCCCTAAGACCAGCTATTTTAATCCTAGATGAAGCAACGAGTATGTTGGATCCTGAGGGGCGTAGAGAACTGATTGATACAGTAAAAGGAATTCGAAAAGACTATGATATGACGGTCATTTCCATTACACATGATTTGGAAGAAGTTGCCATGAGTGATCGTGTGTTGGTCATGAAAAAAGGGGAAATTGAATCAACCAGTAGTCCAAGAGAACTTTTCTCTCGTAATGATTTAGATCAAATTGGATTAGACGATCCTTTTGCCAATCAATTAAAACATTCTTTGAATCAGAATGGCTATGATTTGCCTGAAAATTATTTGACAGAAAGTGAGCTAGAGGATAAACTATGGGAATTGCTCTAGAAAATGTGAGTTTTACGTATCAAGAAGGGACTCCCTTAGCTTCAACAGCTTTGTCAGATGTTTCTTTGACGATTGAAGATGGTTCTTATACGGCCTTAATTGGCCACACAGGTAGTGGTAAATCAACTATTTTACAACTATTAGATGGTTTATTGGTGCCAAGCCAAGGGAGTGTGCGGGTTTTTGATACCTTAATCACCTCGACTTCTAAAAATAAAGATATTCGTCAAATTAGAAAACAGGTTGGCTTGGTATTTCAGTTTGCTGAAAATCAGATCTTTGAAGAAACAGTTTTGAAGGACGTTGCTTTTGGACCACAAAATTTTGGAGTTTCTGAAGAAGATGCGGAGCAGATTGCGCGTGAGAAACTGGCTCTGGTTGGAATTGATGAATCACTTTTTAATCGTAGCCCGTTTGAGCTGTCAGGTGGACAAATGAGACGTGTCGCAATTGCAGGCATACTTGCCATGGAGCCAGCTATATTAGTCTTAGATGAGCCCACAGCAGGCTTAGATCCCTTGGGGAGAAAAGAGTTGATGACCCTGTTCAAAAAACTCCACCAGTCAGGGATGACCATCGTCTTGGTAACGCATTTGATGGATGATGTAGCTGAATATGCGAATCAAGTCTATGTAATGGAAAAGGGACGTTTAGTGAAGGGTGGCAAACCGAGTGATGTCTTTCAAGATGTTGTTTTTATGGAAGAAGTGCAGCTGGGAGTACCTAAGATTACAGCATTTTGTAAACGATTGGCTGATAGAGGTGTGTCATTTAAACGATTACCGATTAAGATAGAGAAGTTCAAGGAGTCGCTAAATGGATAGTATGATTTTGGGGCGTTATATCCCAGGGGATTCGATTGTTCACCGGTTGGATCCACGTAGTAAATTACTGGCTATGATGCTACTGATTTTGATCGTTTTTTGGGCTAATAATCCTTTGACGAATCTAATTCTTTTTATAGCGACAGGGATATTTATTGCCTTGTCAGGAGTATCTCTTTCATTCTTTATTCAGGGCTTGAAATCTATGTTTTTCTTGATTGCCTTCACAACTATTTTTCAACTATTTTTCATTTCTAATGGGAATGTTTTATTTGAGTTTTCGTTTGTGAGAATCACGGATTATGCTTTGCAACAAGCTGGAATTATTTTTTGTCGCTTTGTATTGATTATTTTCTTTTCAACTTTGTTAACCTTAACGACCATGCCCTTAAGTTTGGCATCAGCTGTCGAAGCTTTGTTAGCGCCTTTAAAGCGTGTGAAAGTTCCAGTTCATGAAATCGGTTTGATGCTGTCTATGAGTTTGCGTTTTGTCCCAACCTTGATGGATGATACGACGCGGATTATGAATGCACAGAAAGCGCGTGGAGTGGATTTTGGAGAAGGAAGTATTGTTCAAAAGGTGAAGGCTATGATTCCCATTTTGATTCCTCTTTTTGCGACAAGTTTAAAACGTGCGGATTCCTTGGCTATTGCTATGGAAGCGCGTGGTTATCAGGGGGGAAAAGGCAGAAGTCAATACCGACAACTGAAATGGACTCGAAAGGATACGCTGACCATTCTTGTTATTCTCGTACTTGGTTGTTGCTTATTTTTCTTAAAATCTTAGTAGCTTTCAGGAATTAATAAAAAAGTTACTGTAACAGTTTTTGATATAAAGGTAGGAATATGAACCGTTTTAAAAAATCAAAATATGTCATTATTGTTTTTGTCACTGTTCTGCTTGTGTCAGCTTTCTTAGCGACGACTTATTCAAGCGCAATTGTGACAAAATTGGGAGATGAAATCTCATTGGTTGATAGGGTTGTGCAAAAACCTTTTCAGTGGTTTGATTCTGTTAAATCAGATTTGGCACATTTGACACGAACATATAATGAAAATGAAAGTTTGAAGAAACAGATTTACCAGTTAGAAGTTAAATCGAATGAGGCGGAAAGTTTAAAGACAGAAAATGAGCAACTGCGCCAATTGCTTGATATGAAGTCTAAATTGCAAGCCACAAAAACTTTAGCAGCAGATGTTATTATGCGTTCTCCGGTATCTTGGAAACAGGAATTGACTCTAGATGCGGGCAAATCAAAAGGGGCTTCTGAGAACATGTTAGTCATTGCAAATGGTGGTTTGATTGGGAGTGTTTCAAAAGTGGAGGACAACTCTACTATGGTCAACCTTCTGACAAATACGGAAAATGCTGATAAGATTTCTGTTAAAATTCAACATGGTTCTACAACAATTTATGGGATTATTGTTGGCTATGACAAGGAAAATGAAGTTCTCAAAATTAGCCAATTAAATAGTAATAGCGATATTAGTGCGGGAGATAAGGTGACCACTGGTGGATTAGGAAACTTTAACGTTGCTGATATTCCTGTTGGTAAAGTGGTTGCTACAACGCATAGTACAGACTATTTGACAAGAGAAGTAACAGTTAAATTAAGTGCAGATACTCATAATGTGAGTGTGATAGAATTAGTGGGGAATTCATAATGAGACAGTTGAAGCGGGTTGGAGTATTTTTATTGCTTCCTTTCTTTGTTCTAATTGATGCCCATATTAGTCAGCTTCTGGGCTCATTTTTTCCCCACGTGCAGTTGGCTAGTCATTTTCTATTTTTGTTTCTCTTATTTGAGACGATTGAGGTATCAGAGTATCTCTATTTAGCATATTGTTTTGTAGTGGGTTTGGTTTATGACATTTACTTTTTCCACTTGATAGGGATTGCGACTTTGTTGTTCGTCTTGTTGGGAGTATTTCTCCATAAATTTAATAGTGTTATTTTATTGAATCGTTGGACGAGAATGTTGGCAATTATTGTCATGACTTTTCTATTTGAGATGGGAGCTTATATACTTGCAATAGTGGTAGGTTTAACTGTGGATAGTATGTCTTTATTCATAGTCTATAGTTTAGTTCCATCAATGATTTTGAACCTTATATGGATGATTATTTTTCAGTTTATTTTTGAAAAATTTTACCTATAAGAAAGAAATAAAAATGTAACAAAGGCGTAATATTCATTAGGCCTTTTTTTGGTATACTAGTAATGTCTTTAAAAGAAGGAGTATCTACGCAATATGAAGAAAAAAATCTTAGCGTCACTTTTACTAAGTACAGTAATGGTTTCTCAAGTAGCTGTTTTAACAACTGCGCATGCAGAAACTACTGATGACAAAATTGCTGCTCAAGATAATAAAATTAGTAACTTAACAGCACAACAACAAGAAGCTCAAAAACAAGTTGATCAAATTCAGGAGCAAGTATCTGCTATTCAAACAGAGCAATCAAACTTGCAATCTGAAAATGATAGACTACAAGCAGAATCTAAAAAGCTTGAGGGTGAAATTACAGAACTTTCTAAGAATATTGTATCTCGTAATGATTCATTGCAAAAACAAGCTCGTAGCGCTCAAACAAATGGAGCTGCAACTAACTACATCAATACAATTGTAAATTCAAAATCAATTACAGAAGCTATCTCACGTGTTGCTGCAATGAGTGAGATCGTATCTGCAAACAACAAGATGTTGGAACAACAAAAAGCAGATAAAAAAGCTATTTCTGAAAAACAAGTAGCAAATAATGATGCTATCAATACAGTTATTGCAAATCAGCAAAAACTAGCTGATGATGCTCAAACATTAACTACAAAACAAGCAGAGTTGAAAGCTGCCGAATTGAATCTTGCTGCTGAAAAGGCTACTGCAGAGGATGAAAAAGCAAGTTTACTTGAGAAAAAAGCAGCAGCGGAAGCGGAAGCTAAAGCAGCTGCAGAAGCAGAAGCTGCTTATAAAGCTAAACAAGCAAGTCAACAACAAACAGTCGTTGCTTCTGGAAATACAACTTTTACAGCAGAAGTTCAAGCAGTATCTAGCTCATCTGAATCATCTTCAAGTTACGCACCTGCATCAGTAAAACATCGTCCAACATACAGTACAAATGCTTCAAGTTATCCAACTGGTGAGTGTACATGGGGAGCTAAAACCTTGGCCCCTTGGGCTGGAGACTACTGGGGTAATGGAGCACAGTGGGCTACAAGTGCAGCTGCAGCAGGATTCCGTACAGGATCTACACCTCAAGTTGGCGCGATTGCATGTTGGAATGACGGTGGATATGGACACGTAGCAGTAGTTACAGCTGTTTCATCATCAACAAGTATCCAAGTATCTGAATCAAACTATGGTGGAAATCGTACAATCGGAAATAAACGTGGATGGTTCAATCCTACTACAACTTCAGAAGGTTTTGTAACATATATCTATCCAAACTAATGAATGAAACGAAGAGGCTCTATTCGAGTCTCTTTTATGATTTATATAGTTAACTTACTTTAAAAATCTACTAAAACAGCTTGAAAATATTGAAAAAGTATGGTAAAATGAAACTTGTCGTGTGAACGATAATACTCATTCTTGATGAATTGTGAAACAGTTGCCTTTGGGTCGTTTTGCGAGTTGAAGTCAAGAAGAGGAAAAAAACAAAAAGGAGAAATACTCATGGCAGTAATTTCAATGAAACAACTTCTTGAGGCTGGTGTACACTTTGGTCACCAAACTCGTCGCTGGAACCCTAAGATGGCTAAGTACATCTTCACTGAGCGTAACGGAATCCACGTTATCGACTTGCAACAAACTGTAAAATACGCTGACCAAGCATACGACTTCATGCGTGATGCAGCAGCTAACGATGCAGTTGTATTGTTCGTTGGTACTAAGAAACAAGCAGCTGATGCAGTTGCTGAAGAAGCAGTACGTTCAGGTCAATACTTCATCAACCACCGTTGGTTGGGTGGAACTCTTACAAACTGGGGAACAATCCAAAAACGTATCGCTCGTTTGAAAGAAATCAAACGTATGGAAGAAGATGGAACTTTCGAAGTTCTTCCTAAGAAAGAAGTTGCACTTCTTAATAAACAACGTGCACGTCTTGAAAAATTCTTGGGTGGTATCGAAGATATGCCTCGTATCCCAGATGTTATGTACGTAGTTGACCCACATAAAGAGCAAATTGCTGTTAAAGAAGCTAAAAAATTGGGAATCCCAGTTGTAGCGATGGTTGACACAAACACTGATTCAGATGATATCGATGTAATCATCCCAGCTAACGATGACGCTATCCGCGCTGTTAAATTGATCACAGCTAAGTTGGCTGATGCTATCATCGAAGGACGTCAAGGTGAAGATGCAGCAGCAGTTGAAGCAGAATTTGCAGCTTCTGAAGCTCAAGCAGATTCAATCGAAGAAATCGTTGAAGTTGTAGAAGGCGACAACGCTTAATTCATATAAATAGTAATTACCTAGGAGGGCGGGGCTTAGCCCGGCTCTCCTATTTTTAAAAAATATAGGAGAATCAAAATGGCAGAAATTACAGCTAAACTTGTAAAAGAGTTGCGTGAAAAATCTGGTGCCGGAGTTATGGACGCTAAAAAAGCGCTTGTAGAAACAGACGGTGACATCGAAAAAGCGATTGAATTGCTTCGTGAAAAAGGTATGGCTAAGGCAGCTAAGAAAGCTGACCGTGTTGCTGCAGAAGGTTTGACTGGTGTTTACGTTAACGGTAATGTTGCAGCAGTTATCGAAGTAAACGCTGAAACTGACTTCGTTGCTAAAAATGCTCAATTCGTTGAATTGGTAAATACTACAGCTAAAGTTATTGCTGAAGGAAAACCTGCTAACAATGAAGAAGCTCTTGCTTTGACAATGCCTTCAGGTGAAACTCTTGAAGCTGCATACGTATCTGCAACAGCAACTATCGGAGAAAAAATCTCATTCCGTCGTTTTGCATTGATTGAAAAAACAGATGCACAACACTTTGGAGCATACCAACATAACGGTGGACGTATCGGTGTTATTTCAGTTGTTGAAGGTGGAGACGAAGCACTTGCTAAACAATTGTCAATGCACATCGCAGCGATGAAACCAACAGTTCTTTCTTATAAAGAATTGGATGAGCAATTCGTTAAAGATGAGTTGGCACAATTGAACCACGTTATCGACCAAGACAACGAAAGCCGTGCAATGGTTAACAAACCAGCTCTTCCACACTTGAAGTATGGGTCAAAAGCTCAATTGACTGATGAAGTAATTGCGCAAGCTGAAGCTGATATCAAAGCTGAATTGGCTGCAGAAGGCAAACCAGAAAAAATCTGGGATAAAATTATCCCAGGTAAAATGGATCGCTTCATGCTTGACAACACTAAAGTTGACCAAGCTTACACACTTCTTGCACAAGTTTACATCATGGATGACAGCAAGACAGTTGAAGCATACCTTGAATCAGTTAACGCTTCAGTAGTTGAGTTCGCTCGCTTTGAAGTTGGTGAAGGTATCGAAAAAGCTGCAAACGACTTCGAAGCTGAAGTTGCAGCTACAATGGCAGCAGCCTTGAATAATTAATAATTAAAAGGAAGCAAATTTGCTTCCTTTTTTCTATGCAGTCGATGCATATAGGGAGATGTTCCTATTTTTAAGGTATAAATAAAAAGCCCTATAATAAGGGCTAAGTGTATTTAGGAGACTACACTTCAAATTCATATAGTGCTGTAGACAAATAACGTTCGCCGTTATCTGGTGCTAGAGCAAGAACTTTCTTACCTGTACCTAATTTTTTGGCAACTTCAATGGCTCCATAGATAGCTGCAGCTGAAGAAATACCAACAAGGAAGCCTTCTTTTCCACCAATTTCACGTCCAAGTGCGAGAGCATCGTCTGATGTTACACGAACGATACCATCATAGGCTTTAGTATCCAGTGTATCAGGAATAAATCCAGCTGAGATACCTTGAATTTTGTGTGGTCCAGGTTTTTCACCAGATAGAATAGCAGATTCGTCTGCTTCTACTGCAAAAACTTGAATGTTAGAATTTGCTGATTTGAGTGCATGGGAAACACCAGAAATTGTTCCACCGGTACCAACTCCAGCAACAAAGGCATCTAATCCATCTTTACCGAAAGCAGCTAGTATCTCAGCTCCTGTTGTTCTTTCGTGTACTTCTGGATTAGCTGGATTGTCAAACTGAAGAGGAAGGAAACCATCACGTTCAGCAGCGATTTCTTGGGCCTTGGCAATAGCACCTTTCATTCCTTCGCTACCAGGAGTGAGGACGAGTTCAGCACCATAGGCTTGGATAATCTTACGTCGTTCCACACTCATAGTTTCAGGCATAACGATGACGACTTTATACCCTTTAGCAGCACCTACCCATGAAAGTCCAATACCAGTGTTTCCACTTGTTGCTTCAACAATGGTAGCACCCGGTTTCAGAATACCGTCTTGTTCAGCTTTTTCAATCATGCTAAGAGCAATACGATCTTTTACAGAAGAACCAGGATTAAATGCTTCAAGCTTTACATAGACGTCCGCAGCACCTTCTGGCACAATATTGTTGAGTTTAACAATCGGAGTTTGACCGATTAGTTCAGTAATGTTGTTATAAATAGACATATGAATACCTCTTTGTATAAGATATTTCTAGTATAACGCTATCTATACCATTTGTAAAATATAGAAATCCTATCGAAGCGATAGGATTTTTTTATATCATAGGTCTAAGCTATTAATTTTTAAGCGATTGTGATAAGCTAATTCTAATAAATAGGTGTAAAGTGGAATGATATCCGTTTTCTTAGGGAATTCAAATTTATGAGCACTAAAATGCTCATTATGTGCTTTTAGAAAGACATTTTCTAAATAAGTAATAGTAATTTCACTATCATCTATACCTGCTCCAGCAGTTTCCATTTCAACGTTAACAATGTTCATCAAAAAGATTGATTTAATAGACATCTTACGACCAGTAGCGCCTTGTTTATCTGTAAAGATAATACGGATATTTGTAAATATAATTGAGTCACGAATCAGTTTATATCCACTTTGAATTTCTTCATTTTCTAGTAAATATTTTCCATATTCTTTGATAAGAGTTTCTTTGTTTTGCTCGCTAAAATTACCAGCGAGTCCTTGAATGAATTTTCCAAATGCCATATTTTTCTCCTTTATTTACACTAAGTTTACAGGAACTTCAACTTCTCGTAAACCTTGATCAGTTAAAGTGACCTTTCCATTAAAAAACTCTACAAGTGCAGCTTTAATATTTTCTTTTTCTTCTTTATCAACATAAATCACCGTATCGACTTGATCTGTAAAATTGGTATCTAGCTCCATGAGATTATGTTCTTTAAGGAAGTTACTGTACTCTTGATACTGAGCGTAAGACATTTGAATAGAAATTCCAGCTTGTTCCTTTATTTCAACAATGCCAATTTCTTTGACAGCTAAGGCAACACTGCCAGCGTAAGCACGAATCAGTCCTCCAGCGCCTAATTTAATACCACCAAAGTAACGTGTCACGACCACACAGACATTAGTAAGATTGTGATTTTCTAGTACCCCAAGCATGGGAACGCCAGCAGTACCACTGGGCTCACCATCATCACTTGTACGTTTGATTTCACTACGTTCCCCAATAATGAAGGCAGAGCAGTTATGCGTCGCTTTGTAGTGTTCTTTTTTGATGGTGGTGATGAATTCACGAGCATCTTCTTCGCTATAAACACGCTTAGCATGACAGATAAAGCGGGATTTTTTGATTTCTTCTTGGACTTGACCGTCTTCTTTAATTGTTCTAAATTCCATGATTTAATTGTACTAAAAAATCATCTAAAGCGCTAGGTTTTTACGAATAAAGAAGTATGAAAGTAAATCCAAATTATCTCGGTCGTTTGTTTACTGAGAATGAATTAACTAAAGAGGAACGTCAGTTGGCGGAGAAACTTCCAGCAATGAGAAAGGAGAAGGGGAAACTTTTCTGTCAACGTTGTAATAGTATTATTCTAGAGGAATGGTATTTGCCCGTCGGTGCTTACTATTGTCGGGAGTGCTTAATTATGAAGCGAGTTAGGAGTGATCAATCTTTATACTATTTCCCACAGGAGGATTTTCCGAAGCAAGATGTTCTTAAATGGCGTGGTCAATTAACTCCTTTTCAAGAGAAGGTGTCAGAGGGACTGATTCAAGCAGTAGACAAGCAAGAGCCAACTTTAGTTCATGCGGTGACAGGGGCTGGAAAGACAGAAATGATTTATCAAGTTGTGGCTAAGGTGATTAATGCGGGTGGTGCAGTGTGTTTGGCCAGCCCTCGAATAGATGTATGCTTGGAATTGTATAAGCGCCTGCAATATGATTTTGCTTGTAAGATATCCTTGCTACACGGAGAATCAGAACCGTACTTCCGAACGCCATTAGTTGTTGCGACGACCCATCAGTTATTGAAATTTTATCAAGCTTTTGATTTGCTGATAGTGGATGAAGTAGATGCCTTTCCATATGTTGACAATCCAACGCTTTACCATGCTGTCAAGAATAGTGTAAAGGAAAATGGGCTGAGAATCTTTTTAACAGCAACTTCTACAGATGAGTTAGATAGGAAGGTTCGCATCGGAGAATTAAAACGATTGAGTTTGCCAAGACGATTTCATGGAAATCCGTTGATTATTCCTAAACCTGTTTGGTTGTCGGATTTTAATCGCTATTTAGAGAAGAAGTGTTTATCGCCAAAGCTAAAGTCTTATATTGAGAAGCAGAGAAAGACAGCTTATCCGTTACTTATTTTTGCATCAGAAATTAAGAAAGGAGAGCAACTAAAAGAAATCTTACAGGAGCAATTTCCAAATGAGAAAATTGGTTTTGTGTCTTCCGTAACAGAAGATCGATTAGAGCAAGTACAAGCTTTTCGAGATGGAGAATTGACAATACTTATCAGTACGACGATCTTGGAGCGTGGAGTTACCTTCCCTTTTGTGGACGTTTTTGTAGTAGAGGCCAATCATCGTCTGTTTACCAAGTCTAGTTTGATTCAGATTGGTGGACGAGTTGGACGAATCATGGATAGACCGACAGGAGATTTGCTTTTCTTTCATGACGGGTTAAATGCTTCAATTAAGAAGGCAATTAAGGAAATTCAGCAGATGAACAAGGAGGCGGGGCTATGAAGTGCTTATTGTGTGGGCAGACTATGAAGGCTGTTTTAACTTTTAGTAGTCTCTTACTTCTGAGGAATGATGTTTCCTGTCTTTGTTTAGATTGTGATTCTACTTTTGAGAAAATTGGAGAAGAGCACTGTCCAAACTGTATGAAAACAGGTTTGTCAACAAAGTGTCAAGATTGTCAATTTTGGTGTAAAGAAGGAATTGAGGTCAGTCATAGAGGGATTTTTACTTACAATCAAGCTATGAAGGATTTTTTCAGTCGGTATAAGTTTGATGGAGACTTCCTTTTAAGAAAAGTGTTCGCTTCATTTTTAAGTGAGGAGTTAAAAAAGTACAAAGAGTATCAATTTGTTGTAATTCCCCTAAGTCCTGAAAGATTGCTTGACAGAGGATTTAATCAGGTTGAAGGTTTAGTTGAAGCAGCAGGTTTCAAGCATCTGGATTTATTAGAGAAAAGAGAAGAGAGAGCTAGCTCTTCTAAAAGTCGCTCAGAACGCTTGGCAACAGAACTTCCGTTCTTTATTAAAAGTGGAGTCACTATTCCTAAGAAAATCCTACTTATAGATGATATTTATACTACTGGAACAACTATAAATCGTGTGAAGAAACTGCTGGAAGAAGCTGGTGCTGAGGATGTAAAAACTTTTTCCCTTGTAAGATGAGGAAAAAATTTGCAAAAACAAAATGAAAGCGTTATAATGAAATCAGAAAAACAAAAATGTTTAGAAAGAAGGTACTCATATGATTAAATATAGTATCCGTGGTGAAAACCTAGAAGTAACAGAAGCAATTCGTGATTATGTAGTTTCTAAACTCGAAAAGATCGAAAAGTATTTTCAAGCTGAACAAGAGTTGGATGCTCGAGTTAACTTGAAGGTGTATCGTGAAAAAACTGCTAAAGTGGAGGTGACGATTCCGCTTGGCTCAATTACTCTTCGTGCAGAAGATGTGTCTCAAGATATGTATGGTTCAATTGACCTTGTAACCGATAAAATTGAACGTCAGATTCGTAAAAATAAAACAAAAATCGAGCGTAAAAATAAAAACAAGGTAGCAACTAGTCAATTATTTACAGATGCTTTGGTGGAAGATACAAATGTTGTCCAATCTAGAGTGGTTCGTTCAAAACAAATTGATTTAAAACCAATGGATTTGGAAGAAGCTATTCTACAGATGGATTTGTTGGGACATGATTTTTTTATCTATGTGGATGTTGAAGATCAGACAACCAATGTGATTTATCGTCGTGAGGATGGCGAAATTGGTTTGTTAGAAGTTAAAGAATCTTAATTTCAATATGTATAAAGGAAGGTTTACTGAATTGTAAACCTCCTTTTTCTTATAATTGATAGAATTACTGATTACACCTTTAAAAAGTCGCTTTTTGGTGGTTATTATGGTATAATGGGTGCCAAGAGGTTTGGAATGAAAAAATTTTATGTAAGTCCTATTTTCCCCTTAATATTAGGAATAGTGGCGTTCGGAGTGCTATCTGTGCAACTTGTTTTTGTAACGAATACACTGGTAACGCTATTTCTTTTGCTACTTATTTTGGGTTCATATAGTTTATTATTCATCCATCAGAGAGACTACTACTCAAAGAGTGAAGTAGAACAAATCCAGTATGTAAACCACCAAGCTGAAGAAAGTTTGACAACCTTGTTAGAACAGATGCCTGTCGGAGTTATTAAATTAGACTTGTCGTCAGGTGAAGTTGAATGGTTTAATCCTTATGCTGAATTGATTTTGACTAATGAAGTGGGCGAGATTGATGTTGCATTAATTCAAACAATTATCAAGGCATCGGTAGGAAATCCAGGTTCTTATGCTACCTTGGGTGAGACCCGCTATTCGGTTCATATGGACAAGGTGTCTGGAGTTCTTTACTTCTTTGATGTGTCTGGAGAATACGAAGCGACTGTTGAGTTAGTAACGAGTCGACCTGTGATTGGGGTCGTTTCCGTTGACAACTATGATGACTTAGAAGATGAAACATCGGAGTCTGATATCAGTCATATCAATAGTTTTGTAGCCAATTTTGTTTCAGAATTTGCTGGTAAACATGCCATGTTCTCCCGTCGAGTAAGTATGGATCGCTTTTATCTATTTACGGACTACACGGTACTTGAGGGATTGATGAACGATAAATTTTCTGTTATTGATTCTTTCAGAGAAGAGGCGAAACAGAGACAGTTGCCCTTGACCTTAAGTATGGGATTTTCTTATGGTGATGGAAATCATGATGAGATAGGGAAAGTTGCATTGCTCAACTTGAACTTGGCTGAAGTACGTGGTGGCGACCAAGTGGTTGTCAAGGAGAATGACGAAACGAAAAATCCAGTTTATTTTGGTGGTGGATCTGCTGCCTCAATCAAGCGTACAAGGACACGTACGCGCGCTATGATGACAGCTATTTCAGATAAAATTAGAAGTGTAGATCAGGTTTTTGTAGTTGGTCACAAAAATCTTGATATGGATGCTTTGGGTTCTGCTGTAGGTATGCAGTTATTTGCTAGTAATGTAACAGAAAATAGTTATGCTCTTTATGATGAAGATCAAATGTCACCAGATATTGAACGAGCTGTTGCATTCTTAGAAAAAGAAGGAGTTACGAAGTTGTTGTCTGTTAAGGATGCAATGGGGATGGTGACCAATCGTTCTTTGTTGATTCTTGTAGACCATTCAAAGACAGCTTTAACTCTATCAAAAGATTTTTATGATTTATTTACTCAAACCATTGTTATTGACCACCACAGACGGGATCAGGATTTTCCAGACAATGCGGTTATTACTTATATCGAAAGTGGTGCAAGTAGTGCCAGTGAGTTGGTAACGGAATTGATTCAGTTCCAGAATTCTAAGAAAAATCGTTTGAGTCGTATGCAAGCAAGTGTTTTAATGGCTGGTATGATGTTGGATACTAAAAATTTCACCTCACGAGTGACTAGTCGGACATTTGATGTTGCTAGCTATCTCAGAACGAGAGGAAGTGATAGTATTGCTATCCAAGAGATTGCTGCAACAGATTTTGAAGAATATCGTGAGGTCAATGAACTGATTTTACAGGGGCGTAAATTAGGTTCAGATGTACTAATAGCGGAGGCTAAGGACTCGAAATGTTATGATACAGTTGTTATTAGTAAGGCAGCAGATGCCATGTTAGCTATGTCAGGTATTGAAGCGAGTTTTGTTCTTGCGAAGAATACACAAGGATTTATCTCTATCTCAGCTCGCAGTCGTAGTAAGCTGAATGTACAACGGATTATGGAAGAGCTGGGAGGTGGAGGCCACTTTAATTTGGCAGCAGCTCAAATTAAGGATTCAACCTTGTCAGAAGCAGGTGAAAAACTGACAGAAATTGTATTAAATGAAATAAAGGAAAAGGAGAAAGAAGAATGAAAGTAATCTTTTTAGCAGATGTCAAAGGAAAAGGTAAAAAAGGCGAAATTAAGGAAGTACCAACAGGGTATGCGCAAAACTTTCTTATCAAAAAGAGTCTAGCCAAAGAAGCGACTGCTCAAGCTGTAGGTGAACTTCGTGGTAAACAAAAATCTGAAGAAAAAGCTCATGCTGAGATGATTGCAGAAGCAAAAGCAATTAAAGCTCAACTAGAAGCAGAGGAAACTATTGTAGAATTTGTTGAAAAAGTTGGTCCAGATGGCCGTACTTTTGGTTCAATTACGAATAAGAAGATTGCAGAAGAATTGCAAAAGCAATTTGGAATTAAGATTGATAAACGTCATATCCAAGTACAAGCTCCGATTCGAGCAGTTGGTTTGATTGATGTACCAGTGAAAATCTATCAAGATATTACAAGTGTAATCAATCTTCGTGTGAAAGAAGGGTAAATTTACACTTTCTTGACAAGATTGTAAAAGGAAGGGAAGTCTGATGGCAGAAGTAGAAGAGTTACGAGTACAACCTCAAGATATCTTAGCTGAGCAATCCGTTTTAGGGGCTATCTTTATTGACGAGAGTAAGCTTGTTTTTGTGCGAGAATATATTGAGTCTAGGGACTTTTTTAAGTATGCCCATCGTTTGATTTTCCAAGCTATGGTCGACTTATCCGATCGTGGCGATGCTATAGATGCAACAACGGTTCGTACCATTCTTGATAATCAAGGTGATTTACAGAATATTGGTGGCCTGTCTTACTTGGTTGAGATTGTCAATTCTGTGCCAACTTCTGCTAATGCGGAGTATTATGCTAAGATTGTTGCAGAGAAGGCCATGCTACGTCGATTAATCTCCAAGTTGACAGAGTCTGTCAATCAAGCTTACGAGGCTTCGCAACCAGCTGATGAAATCATTGCTCAGGCAGAAAAAGGCCTGATTGATGTCAGCGAAAATGCAAATCGAAGTGGATTTAAGAACATTCGAGATGTGTTGAATATCAACTTCGGAAATCTGGAAGCTCGCTCGCAACAAACGACCGATATTACAGGTATTGCGACAGGCTATCGTGACTTGGATCATATGACGACTGGACTTCATGAGGAGGAGTTGATTATCCTAGCAGCCCGTCCAGCTGTTGGTAAGACAGCCTTTGCCTTGAATATTGCTCAGAATATTGGGACTAAGTTGGACAAAACAGTTGCTATTTTTTCACTGGAAATGGGTGCGGAAAGTCTAGTGGACCGTATGTTAGCGGCAGAAGGTTTGGTAGAATCGCATTCTATCCGTACGGGTCAATTGACTGATGAGGAGTGGCAAAAATATACCATTGCTCAAGGAAATCTAGCTAATGCAAGTATCTATATCGATGATACGCCAGGGATTCGGATTACAGAGATTCGTTCTCGTTCTCGTAAACTGGCTCAAGAAACTGGAAATCTTGGCTTGATTTTAATAGACTATTTGCAGCTTATCACGGGAACTGGTCGGGAAAATCGTCAACAAGAGGTTTCAGAAATTTCACGTCAGTTGAAAATTTTAGCTAAGGAACTGAAGGTTCCAGTAATCGCTCTAAGTCAGCTTTCTCGTGGTGTAGAACAACGTCAGGATAAGAGACCGGTCTTGTCTGATATTCGTGAATCTGGGTCTATTGAGCAGGACGCTGATATTGTAGCCTTTCTTTATCGCGACGATTACTATGAGCGTGGTGGTGAAGAAGAGGAAGGAATGCCGAATAATAAGGTAGAAGTTATTATCGAGAAAAACCGTAGTGGAGCTCGTGGAACGGTGGAATTAATTTTCCAAAAAGAATACAATAAATTTTCAAGTATCTCAAAGAGGGAGGCATAAGATGTCAGATGCATTTACAGATGTAGCCAAGATGAAAAAAATCAAAGAAGAAATCAAGGCACATGAGGGTCAAGTCGTAGAAATGACTTTGGAGAATGGTCGTAAGCGCCAAAAAAATAGATTGGGTAAGCTAATTGAGGTTTATCCATCCCTATTTATCGTTGAATTTGGAAACGTTGAAGGAGATAAACAAGCTAATGTTTACGTTGAATCCTTTACTTACTCAGATATCCTTACAGAAAAGAATTTGATTCATTATCTTGACTAAAGTGAGAAATTTTCTCACTTTTTCTTTTTTTCTCCGAATAGTTTAAGTGAAGGTAATCTTCGATTTATATTATTTTTCAAGGAGGAAGAATGAAAATTTCACCATTTAAAGTAGCAGAGACAAGATTTTCTTTCAGAAAATCAGCTAAAAAGGTTGTTCCCTTTTTAGTAGTAGGATTGATGTTAGCAGCGGGTAATAGTGTATATGCCTATTCCGGAGGAAATGGATCGATTGCGCGTGGGGATGATTATCCTGCTTATTATAAAAATGGGAGCCAGGAGATTGATAAGTGGCGGATGTATTCTCGTCAGTGTACTTCTTTTGCAGCCTTTCGTTTGAGTAATGTCAATGGTTTTGAGATTCCGGGAGCTTATGGAAATGCGAATGAATGGGGCTATCGTGCTCGTCGTGAAGGATATCGTGTAGACAATACACCAGCTATTGGATCCATTGCTTGGTCTACTGCAGGGACTTATGGTCATGTTGCTTGGGTGTCAAATGTAATAGGAGATGAGATTGAGATTGAAGAATACAATTATGGAATAAGGGAATCTTACAATAAGCGCGTCGTGAAGGCGAATACTATGACTGGTTTTATTCATTTTAAAGATTTAGCTGGTGGCAGTGTTGGGAATAGTCAATCCTCAGTTTCAACAGGAGGAACACATTATTTTAAGACTAAGGCTGCTATCAAAAATCAGCCTCTAGCTAGCGCAACTGCGATTGATTACTATTATCCTGGGGAGAATGTTCATTATGATCAAATTCTCGAAAAAGATGGGTACAAGTGGTTGAGTTATACGGCTTATAACGGAAGTCGTCGTTATATCCAGCTAGAGGGAGTAACCTCTTCACAGAATTATCAGAATCAATCAGGAAATAGCTCTAACTATGGATCCAATAACAGTTCAACTGTCGGTTGGAAGAAAATAAATGGTAGTTGGTATCATTTCAAATCAAATGGGTCTAAATCAACGGGTTGGCTGAAAGACGGATCTAGTTGGTATTATTTGAAATCATCTGGTGAAATGCAGACAGGCTGGTTAAAGGAAAATGGTCTGTGGTATTATTTAGATAGTTCAGGGGCAATGAAAACGGGCTGGTACCAAGTATCTGGTAAGTGGTATTATTCTTACTCTTCAGGTGAGCTAGCTGTTAATACTATAGTGGACGGTTATACTGTAAATCATAACGGTGAGTGGGTTTAATTTTAAGTAATTGAATCTGAACAGGAGAGAAATCTCCTGTTTTTTTGTTTAAACTAGAGTTTTTATGAAGAGTTAAGATATCTGAATTGGATTCGAAACTATAATTTACTATAGAAAATGAAAGTGATGAAAAGAAAGAAAAAAAGAAAGCTAGTAAAACATGCGTTACTTTCTTGAAGTTTTTTATAGCCTTGAAATACAACATATTAATAACAAAGTATATATAATATAACATATCTCTTGATTTCACTCAAAAAAAGGTTTATAATGTACATAAATATGATTCTCAAAAAGAGGTACACAAGATGAACAAAAAGAAAATGATTTTAACCAGTTTGGCTAGTGTGGCTGTTTTAGGTGCTACATTTGTTGCATCTCAACCGTCAGTTGTGAAAGCTGATGACAAACCTACAGCTGCTCAACCTACTGGAGAAACAAAGCCTACACCTGCGGCTGAAACACCAAAAACTGAGGTTGAAAAAGCCAAGGAAGCTGAAAAAGAAGCTAACGCTAAAGTTGATGAAGCTCAATCTAAAGTAGATAGAACAACTACTACAGCAACTGATGCAGCTACTAAACTTGAAACAGAGAAAAAAGAATCTGCTGAGGCTGATGCTGCAAAAACTAAAGCTGAAGAAGCTAAGAAAACAGCTGACGATGAATTAGCTAAAGCAAAAGAAGAAGCTGCTAAAGCTGACTCTAAAGCAAAAGAAGAAGTCGCAAAAGAAGAAGCTGCTGCAAAAGAAGAAGCCGAAGCTAAAGAAGCTTTAACTGAAGCTTTGAAACAAATTCCTGATAATGAATTGCTTGACAAAAAAGCAAAAGAAGAATTATTAAAGGCTGTTGAGTCTGGTGAATTAAATGCTTCTGATATTCTTGCTGAGTTAGCAGATGATGCTGAAAAAGCACAAGATACTAATCCAACAATTAAAACAGAAACTCCTGTATCTAAGGACAAGCTTCCTGAAGAGGTGCAAGCGGGAATTGAAGAAGGTGAAGCAGCGGATGCTGCTCGTCCTGAATCAGAAAAATTGCAAGATAAAGCTGATGATTTAACTGAAACAATTGAAAACTTAACGGATGATGCTGAGCAATTAAAAGCTGATGCTGAAAAGAAAGCTGAAACACTAAAAAAACAGGAAGATACTTTAAAAGAAGCAAAAGAAGCTCTTAAATCCGCTAAAGAAAACGGATTTGGTGAAGATATCACAGCACCACTAGAAAAAGCTGTAACTGCGATTGAAAAAGAACGCGATACTGCCAAATCTGAATTTGACGAAGCTGATGAAAAAGTTCAAGATGCTACAGCTGAAATTCAAGATTTAACTGAAAAACGTGATAATCTTCTTGAAGAAGTAAAAAAAGCAGAAGCAAAAGAAGCTGCAGAACCAGCTAAACCAGCTGAAGAAACTCCAGAGGAAGAAGCTGAACCAACCGAAGCTGAAAAAGCTGCTAAAGCTAAAGCAGAGGCTGATGCTAAAGTTGCTGAATTAGAGAAGAAAGTTGCTGAAGAAGCTAAAAAAGTAGAAGAAGCTACAGCTAAAGCTAAAAAAGAAGCTGTTGATGTAACTGCTGCTGAGACTGCAAAAGCAGAAGCAGACAAAGCTAAAGCTGATGCAGAAGCTGAATTAGCTAAGGCTAAAGAAGAAGCAGCTAAAGCAAAAGCTAAAGTTGAAGAAGAAGTTAAAAAAGAAGAAGACGCTAAAAAAGAAGAAGCAGATAACTTAGAAGCTTTGAAAGGTGCTTTAGAGCAACTTGAAAAAAAAGCTGAAGATAAAGTCAACAAGGATGCTAGCATCAAGCCAGAAGATAAAGCGAAAGCTATCGAAGAAGCAAAAGCTGAAATCGGTAAAGAAGCTTTATTAAAAGCGATTGAAGATGGAGTTCTTACAGCTACTCAAGCTATAGATGAATTCCTCAACGATGCCAACACAAAAGATAAAGCTCCTGAAGCTTATAAAACTAAAGAATTAACTGCTGACGAAACTAAAAAAATTGAAGAAGCTGCTAAAAAAGAAGCTTCTAAACCAATTGTCAAAAAACTTACAGACATTGCTGATGATTTAGCTGAAAAAATTGAGAGATTAACGAAAGAAGCTGAGGAAGATAAGGCTGACGCTGCTGAAAAAGCTAAGGTAGTAGAAGAGAAAAATGCTACATTAGAGAAACAAAAAGAAACTTTAGAAAAAGCTAAAACTGCTCTTGAAACTGCTAAGAAAAACAATGCGGATCAAGCTATCCAAGATGGATTGCAAGATGCTGTAACTAAACTAGAAGTTTCAGTTGCTTCTGCTAAAGCAGTAGCTGATGAAGCTAAGGCCAATTTCGACGAAGTGAACGAAGCAGTTCAAGAGGATGACGATGCAATTGCCAAACTAACTGAGAATTACAACGCAACTTTAGGTTACATCGAAAACTTAAAAGAAGTTCCTAAGGGTGAAGAATCGAAAGACTTTAGTGGTGGTGTAAGTCCTAGTGATGCACCTTCTGATGATGCTAAACAACCTGACGAAGTACCAACTGTTCCTAACGCTCCAGGATTTAATGGTGGTGTGAATCCTAGTGATTCTCCTTCTGGAGATAATGAATCTGATTTCACTGGTGGGGTAAATGATGCAACACCTCCTACTGTAGCCGATGCTCCAGAATATACAGGAGGCGTTAATAGTGTAGAAGCAGCAATTAACGAAGTTCCAGAATATACAGGAGGTGTTAATAGTGTAGAAGCAGCAATTAACGAAGTTCCAGAATATACAGGAGGCGTTAATAGTGCAGAAGCAGCAATTAACGAAGTTCCAGAATATACAGGAGGCGTTAATAGTGTAGAAGCAGCAATTAACGAAGTTCCACAATATACTCTTACAACAGCAGGTACTAACAAGGATAATACTTATCAAGCGCCAGCAGTAAAAACAGAAGATAAAAAAGAACTTCCAAATACTGGTGGTAAAGATAATGTTGCAGTTGCATCATTAGGATTCCTTGGATTGTTCCTTGGTGCCATTCCATTTGTGAAACGTAAAAACTAATTCATTTCGTAGTTTGAAAGAGAGGGAGTAACTTCCTTCTCTTTTTACTATTATCTTAGTTTCTCTCAGGGAACTCTTCCCAATGGTATTTTTTGATGCTTTCCTTTATAATGGGTGTATGGATAAGAAAAAATTATTATTGATTGATGGGTCTTCTGTTGCTTTTCGGGCGTTTTTTGCGCTCTATCAGCAGTTGGACCGTTTTAAGAATGCGGCTGGCTTGCATACCAATGCGATTTATGGTTTCCAGTTGATGTTGAGCCATTTGTTGGAGAGGATTGAGCCTAGTCATATTTTGGTGGCTTTTGATGCGGGGAAGACGACCTTCCGGACAGAGATGTATGCGGACTATAAGGGTGGTCGGGCTAAGACTCCTGATGAGTTTCGTGAGCAATTTCCTTTCATTCGTGAGTTGCTGGATCATATGGGGATTCGCCACTATGAGTTGGCTCAGTATGAGGCGGATGATATCATCGGGACGCTGGATAAACTAGCTGAGCAGGATGGTTTTGATGTTACCATTGTCAGTGGGGACAAGGACTTGATTCAGCTGACGGATGAGCATACGGTGGTTGAACTTTCCAAGAAAGGTGTGGCTGAATTTGAGGCCTTTACGCCAGACTATCTTATGGAAAAGATGGGCATCACACCGACGCAGTTTATCGATCTCAAGGCGCTCATGGGTGATAAGTCGGATAATATCCCTGGGGTGACCAAAATCGGTGAAAAGACGGGTATCAAGCTTTTACTGGAGCATGGTTCGCTTGAGGGAATTTATGAAAATATCGATGGGATGAAGGCTTCTAAGATGAAGGAAAATCTCATCAATGATAAGGAACAAGCCTTTTTGTCTAAAACACTGGCGACCATTGATACTAAGGCACCGATTGAGATTGGTTTGGAGGATTTGGTCTATAGCGGTCCAGATGTTGAAAAACTCGGGCAGTTCTACGATGAGATGGGCTTCAAACAGCTCAAACAGGCTTTAAATGCATCGTCAGCTGAAGTGACTGAGAGTTTGGATTTTACTATTGTTGACCAAGTCAGTCAAGATATGCTGAGTGAAGAATCTATCTTCCATTTTGAGCTTTTTGGTGAGAATTACCATACGGATGATTTGGTTGGATTCGCCTGGTCTTGTGGGGAAAAGCTTTATGCTACAGACAAGCTTGAACTTTTGCAAGACCCGATTTTCAAGGATTTTCTAGAAAAAACACCTCTGAAAGTGTATGACTTTAAGAAGGCTAAAGTTCTCTTGAATCGTTTTGGTGTGGATTTGCAGGCTCCTGCCTTTGATAGCCGTTTGGCTAAATACCTCCTTTCGACTGTGGAGGACAATGAAATTTCAACCATTGCGAATCTCTATGGCCGGACTTATTTGGTCGATGATGAGACCTTCTACGGTAAGGGTGTCAAGAAAGCTATCCCTGAGAGAGAGAAATTCTTAGAACACTTGGCTCGTAAGCTTGCTGTTTTAGTCGAAACAGAGCCTATTTTGCTTGAAAAACTCAGCGAAAATGGGCAATTAGAGCTTCTTTATGATATGGAGCAACCTCTAGCTTTTGTCCTTGCTAAGATGGAAATTGCTGGGATTACGGTCAAGAAAGAGACCTTGCTTGAGATGCAGGCTGAAAATGAGCTTGTCATTGAAAAACTCACTCAGGAGATTTACGAACTGGCTGGTGAGGAGTTTAATATCAACTCGCCTAAGCAGTTGGGCGTGCTTCTCTTTGAAAAATTGGGACTTCCTCTAGAATACACTAAGAAAACCAAAACTGGATATTCGACTGCGGTGGATGTCTTGGAACGCTTGGCTCCTATTGCTCCGATTGTTAAGAAAATCTTGGATTACCGTCAGATTGCTAAGATTCAGTCTACTTATGTGATTGGCTTGCAGGACTGGATTTTAGCTGATGGAAAGATTCACACGCGTTATGTGCAGGATTTGACCCAGACTGGGCGTCTGTCTAGTGTGGATCCAAACTTGCAAAATATCCCTGTGCGTTTGGAGCAGGGCCGTCTCATTCGTAAGGCTTTTGTGCCTGAGTGGGAGGATAGTGTGCTTCTCAGCTCGGACTATTCACAGATTGAATTGCGCGTTTTGGCGCATATTTCTAAGGATGAGCACTTGATTAAGGCCTTCCAAGAGGGGGCAGATATCCATACTTCGACAGCCATGCGGGTCTTTGGCATTGAGCGTCCTGAGGATGTGACTGCAAACGACCGTCGCAATGCCAAGGCTGTCAACTTTGGAGTGGTTTACGGGATTTCAGACTTTGGCTTGTCTAATAATCTGGGCATCAGCCGTAAGGAGGCCAAGACCTACATTGATACCTACTTTGAACGCTTCCCAGGTATTAAAAACTACATGGATGAGGTGGTGCGTGAGGCGCGTGATAAGGGCTATGTGGAGACCCTCTTCAAGCGTCGTCGTGAGTTGCCAGATATCAATTCGCGCAACTTTAATATTCGTGGTTTTGCAGAGCGGACTGCTATCAACTCTCCTATTCAGGGTTCGGCGGCAGATATTCTCAAGATTGCCATGATTCAGCTAGACAAGGCTCTAGTTGAAGGTGGTTATCAGACTAAGATGCTTCTGCAAGTGCACGATGAAATCGTCCTTGAAGTTCCTAAATCTGAATTGACAGAGATGAAAAAATTGGTCAAACAAACCATGGAAGAAGCCATTCAACTCAGTGTTCCCCTCATCGCAGATGAGAATGAAGGGGCAACCTGGTACGAGGCTAAATAAAAAAGTTATGTAGAGTTTGAAGCACTTGTTTTCAAACTCTTTTTCATGTTTTTCTGTAAGCAGTTTCCTTGACATTTTTTTTGTTTTGCGCTATCATATGTCCATATAATATATGGGAGTCTGTGTACAGTCTGAGAGGAAGTGTTAAACTTCGACCGCACCTGATCTGGGTAATGCCAGCGTAGGGAACGATACTTAGTCTATTCTGCACCTTTTCCATATATGGTAAAGGTTTTTCTTTTTGTCAAAGGAAAACGAGAAGAGGAGGTTGTTATGAAAGCAAGCATTGCCTTGCAAGTTTTACCACTATCACAGGGGATTGATCGGATTGCTGTTATTGATCAGGTCATTGCTTATCTGCAAGCTCAAGAAGTGACCATGGTAGTGACACCATTTGAAACAGTCTTGGAAGGGGAGTTTGATGAGCTTATGCGCATTCTCAAAGAAGCGCTGGAAGTGGCAGGGCAGGAGGCAGATAATGTCTTTGCCAATGTCAAAATAAATGTAGGAGAGATTTTAAGTATTGATGAGAAACTTGAAAAGTATACTGAGGCGACAGATTAGTCTTTTGGGCTTTCTAGGAGTCTTGTCAATCTGGCAGTTAGCAGGTTTTCTTAAACTTCTCCCCAAGTTTATCCTGCCGACACCTCTTGAAATTCTCCAGGCCTTTGTTCGTGATAGAGAATTTCTCTGGCACCATAGCTGGGCGACCTTGAGAGTGGCTTTATTGGGTCTAATTTTGGGAGTCTTGATTGCCTGTCTCATGGCTGTGCTCATGGATAGTTTGACTTGGCTCAATGACCTGATTTATCCTATGATGGTGGTTGTTCAGACCATTCCGACTATTGCCATAGCTCCTATCCTAGTCTTGTGGCTCGGTTATGGGATTTTACCCAAGATTGTCTTGATTATCTTGACGACAACTTTTCCTATCATCGTAAGTATTTTGGACGGTTTTAGGCATTGTGACAAGGATATGCTGACCTTGTTTAGTCTGATGCGGGCCAAGCCTTGGCAAATCCTGTGGCATTTTAAAATTCCAGTCAGCCTGCCTTACTTTTATGCAGGTCTGAGGGTCAGTGTCTCCTACGCCTTTATCACAACAGTGGTATCTGAGTGGTTGGGAGGCTTTGAAGGACTAGGTGTCTACATGATTCAGTCCAAGAAACTGTTTCAGTATGATACCATGTTTGCTATTATTATTCTGGTATCGATTATCAGCCTTCTGGGTATGAAGCTGGTCGATATTAGTGAAAAATATGTTATTAAATGGAAACGTTCGTAGAATAAGGATGTTTCAAAAAAGAAAAGAGGAAATCAAAATGAAAAAAACATGGAAAGTGTTTTTAACGCTTGTGACAGCTCTTGTAGCTGTTGTGCTTGTGGCCTGTGGTCAAGGAACTGCTTCTAAGGATAATAAGGAAGCAGAACTTAAGAAGATTGACTTTATCCTAGACTGGACACCAAATACCAACCACACAGGGCTTTATGTGGCTAAGGAAAAAGGCTACTTCAAGGAAGCTGGAGTGGATGTTGATTTGAAATTGCCACCAGAAGAAAGTTCTTCTGACTTGGTTATTAACGGTAAGGCACCATTTGCAGTCTATTTCCAAGACTATATGGCTAAAAAATTGGAAAAAGGAGCAGGAATCACTGCCGTTGCAGCTATCGTAGAGCACAATACATCAGGAATCATCTCTCGTAAATCTGACAATGTAAGCAGTCCAAAAGACTTGGTTGGTAAGAAATACGGAACTTGGAATGACCCAACTGAACTCGCTATGTTGAAAACATTGGTAGAATCACAAGGCGGAGATTTTGAGAAGGTCGAAAAAGTACCAAATAACGACTCAAACTCTATCACACCGATTGCCAATGGCGTCTTTGACACTGCTTGGATTTACTACGGTTGGGATGGTATCCTTGCCAAATCTCAAGGCGTAGACGCTAACTTCATGTACTTGAAAGACTACGTCAAGGAGTTTGACTACTATTCGCCAGTTATCATCGCAAACAACGACTATCTGAAAGACAACAAGGAAGAAGCTCGTAAAGTCATCCAAGCTATTAAAAAAGGCTACCAATATGCCATGGAACATCCAGAGGAAGCAGCTGATATCCTCATCAAAAATGCACCTGAACTCAAGGAAAAACGTGACTTTGTCATCGAATCTCAAAAATACTTGTCAAAAGAATACGCAAGCAACAAGGAAAAATGGGGTCAATTTGACGCAGCTCGCTGGAATGCCTTCTACAAATGGGATAAAGAAAATGGTATCCTTAAAGAAGACTTGACAGACAAAGGCTTCACCAATGAATTTGTGAAATAATGACAGAAATTAGACTAGAACACGTCAGTTATGCCTATGGTGAGGAGAGGATTTTAGAGGACATCAACCTAGAAGTGACTTCAGGAGAAGTGGTTTCTATCCTAGGCCCAAGTGGTGTTGGTAAGACTACGCTTTTCAACTTAATTGCGGGGATTTTAAAAGTTCAGTCAGGGAGAATTGTCCTTGATGGTGAAGAAAATCCCAAGGGGCGCGTGAGTTATATGTTGCAGAAGGATCTGCTCTTGGAGCACAAGACGGTGCTTGGCAATATCATACTGCCTCTCTTGATTCAAAAAGTGGATAAGGCGGAAGCCATTGCCCGCGTGGATGAAATTCTTGCGACCTTCCAGTTGACAGCTGTAAGAGATAAATACCCTCATGAACTCAGTGGCGGGATGCGTCAGCGTGTAGCCTTGCTTCGAACTTACCTTTTCGGACACAAGCTCTTTCTCTTAGATGAAGCCTTTAGCGCCTTGGATGAGATGACCAAGATGGAACTACACGCTTGGTACCTTGAGATTCACAAGCAGTTGCAGCTAACAACCTTGATCATCACGCATAGTATCGAGGAGGCCCTCAGTCTCAGCGACCGCATCTATATCTTGAAAAATCGCCCTGGGCAGATTGTTTCAGAAATTAAACTAGATTGGTCTGAAGATGAGGACAAGGAAGTCCAAAAGATTGCCTACAAACGTCAAATCTTGGCAGAATTAGGCTTAGATAAGTAGAAAAATAGGGAGTTGGTGAAGATTATCCTTTACCAGCGCCCTTTTTCTTTTAAAAATGAGAAAATTTCGGTATAATAGTCAATTATACCGAAATCATTCTATAATCGTTGATACATAAGGATTTTATGTATCGCTTTTTTTATTTTGTGGACTTTTTTAAGAACTTTTTATTTTTTCGAGGGCAGTTTCAAAGAATGAGACTGCTCTTTTTTGGTTTTCTTTTGATAAATGGCTGTACGTATCCATAGTTACAGATATTTTTGCATGGCCAAGCCGTGTCTGTATTTCCTTGTATGGCAGGCCAGCATTAAGCAAGATACTAGCGTGAGTGTGTCGGAAAGCATGAAAGCCTAAATCAGTACAGTTGGCGTTTTTTAAGTGCTTATGTAGGCGGTAATCAACCTTTCGAGTATTGACATAGTTGTCAAAGCTATCAGAGAATACTTTCTCATAGGTTAAGCCAATGTTTCTACCGTTTTCTGCTTGTCTTGCTCGGTAGAGACGAAGCATGAGTACTGTTTTATGATCGATATCTAGAACTCTATAGCTTGATTTTGTCTTAGGAGTGTTTACCTGGTTTAAAATGTTGAGTGTTTTGTTAATATCGATTGTTCCGTTCTGCAGATCAATATCAGACCATTCTAGGGCCAGACATTCACGGATGCGCAGTCCAGTAGCTAGGAGCGTTTTATAAAGCACAGTATCATAGAAATTGATAAAGGTATTCTCCAGGTTATCGAGATAGGAGAGGAAGTTTTTAAGTTCCTGATCTTGAAAGTATTTAATTTCTTGCTTATCTCTTGTTATCTTTCTAGGAATGACAACATCACGAGCAGGGTTATTATCCAATGCCTGGATAGAAACTCCATACTGTAGAATACGTTTATTTAAGGCGTGAAGGTGATTGTATTCTTTATACCCCGTTCCGTCCTGATTGTACTCATCCGCCCACTTATTTACCTGAGTTTGGATAATAACAGGAGTAAGTTTATCTAGTTTGTAAGTACCAAATGAGGGTAAGAGGTAGTTATTTAAGCAGCCTTTTATCTTTATCTGCGTATTAGTCTTTACGGTATGCTGGTAGGTTTGCCAAAACAAGTCCACAAGTTCGCTATAGGTTATTATATGTGAGCGTTGTTTCCGTGTAGAGCCGTTTTTCTCAAATTCTACCTTAGCCTGGGTGGCCTTGTTTTTGAGTTCTTTCTTTGTTCGTGCTGATATGGTAGTCTTGACCTTCTTACCAGTTACAGAATCAATACCAAGATAGATACTGGAGCGGTAGATTGCTGTTCCGTCTTTTTTCGTGTGTTGTGTAATTTTCATGGTTTTAACTCCTTTTCCATCAGCAGGCAAGCAATTAGAAAAGGTTTTGAGTTTATACCATATGAGGAGCTACGAGAATGCCCCTATTTTCGACTTTAAGAGGACGGACGGCAAAATTGTACCAAGACGAGAAAAAGGGTGAAAATAAGGCTTATATGAGCAATAGAAAAAGTGTATCAACTAAAAAGCTGATACACTTATTTTCTTGTTGTAACCCTGACCTATATAGAGATACAGGTATAGAGCAGTGTAACCCAAAGGGTTTCTTTTACGATTAAAAAATATAATATCACTTTTTAGAAATTTTGACAAGTGTTTTAACAAAATTTATATAGATTTCTATAATTTTCTGATTCTGTTTGTAATAGTCTTCGTGTTTTTTAGCACGTTTTGCAATTTTGATAAATTCTTTAAAACGTTGCTTACCTAATGCTTTACTACAATATTCACGATGCAAAACTATGAGAGACAACATATCATGTACTTTACGGTATTTTATAATATCCCGAGAAATATGGAGCGTTGAAGCGATAGAAGTAATATAACTTGAAGGGGATAGTGTTTGTTCTAACACATCCACTAGTATAACATTGCTATGGGCGCAAGCGTTACGAATATGGCGAGCATATTTCCCTAACTGCTTCGCTTTTTTTAGTCGTTTATTACTTAGATATTTATCACAATACATTTCAACCAGGTAGCATAGATTCCCAAAGTCCATAACCTCAATCAATACCCAGACAGGAATATCATTTTTATGCTTGATATAAACATTTTTTAGATAATGGTTTTTTGCCAAAGCGCTTTTAGTACTTGTAAATCCTACAGAGTTGTAAACAGCATAATCCTTTACTATATCGTATCCATCAACTTTTGGATTTTTTGTTATAACATCCATTAGAGCAGTTTTGATACTATGTTCAACGTCCAGACAAATATCCATTAGGAAGTAACGTATTTGCATATCAATTACAGCTAGATCAGCTAATGTTGCAAACTCTATATTATATTTACCATCTACTTTATCAAAAAGTTTTCGATAGCTGGATATTTTATAATAGTAGTTTCGAGTTTGTAATATGTCTTTAGCAGTATCCTGATCGAAAGTATTGAATAGAATACCATTTGCAATCATTTTATCAATCAACGCTTGATAGCTTAAGAGTTGTTTTCTGTTATTACTCATTATTCTCCTTTCTGTTAATCAATTCTTCAAATTCTCTCTATTTTCGCACATAATACCTGAAAATCAGACTATGGCGGAGATAGGTTTTAGATAATCTTCTCAAAAACCATTGTAGCCTGGATACGGTCTCCACCGCCTAGTCCTTTGCTTCCACCATTGGCGGTTGTGATGGTATGTAGGCGATAACCTTTTGAAGCTTGTTTATTGATAACATCTTCTAATTCTGTAAGGTTTCCTGATCCAGTGCCGAAAAACTTTTCTTTCAAAGTTACCTGAAGAACAACGTAGTGTAGTCCATTTACTCCAGATGCGGTAGAAAAACTACCTTCTTGTTTTACAGTGTCAAAAAATCCCATGTTAGTTACTCCTTGTTAGTCATTATCTTTTTCTGATAAAGATTTAGTTTTAGATTGTGGTAATTTGTTAATGAGTTCTAGTATTAAATGTTTACTATCGTCATCTAAAATGAGGTACTTATAAAGTAAGTCTGAAATTTCTGTTTCTTTTAGTTCATCAAAGTCTAGTATAGCATCAAATAATCGTATAAAAAAGTCGTTTTCACCAATACCTGATACAAGAGCATCGTAAGCAGGATTTCCGTGAGAATTAGTTCCGTATTTTTGATTTATACGTTGTTTTATAAGTTCAATTTGTTCAATAGTTTTTTTATCAAGTTTATACTGATCAGTTGATTTACCTAATTTCTTTTCAAGTCTTTCCTTAGTATTTAGACGTTTGATTAAATTATTACGGTATTCTTCAAACTCTGCTCCACTATTAAAGGTCATAACTTCATCGCCATAACCTAGTAAGGAAGAAACACTAACTCCAAAGAAATCAGCTAAAATCTGAGCTTTTTCTGGTTTGATAGTATGTTTATTATTTTCCCAGTTAGATATTACCATTTTGGATATCGGCTTTTCATTTTCTTTTAGTTTTTCATTTATAATTGTGGCTAATTTATCCTGAGTTATTCCTTTCTCAGTTCTTAAAGCTTTTAACCTATTTTTTATTGTCGTCATTTTATCACCTCAGTTAAATTATAACCTCTAAAAAAACTTTTGTAAAGTTTTTATTTATTTTCTCTTGACAAGTAAAGAAAAACATTATATACTTAACTCAAGTAAAGATAAAATTTACAAACGAGGAAGGAGGAAATTGTATTGCTTATCACCTCAACACAAGCAAAAGCAATTCGCCGAAAGCAAGCGGACAAGAATTTGACTGCTAAAAAAGCCAGTGAGGAAATTGGAGTCAATCCAATTACTTACAGGAAAATCCGAGACGGTGGCGAAGTGAAACCGAGCATTTACCAAAAAGCCATGCAGTGGCTTGCTGAAGATTATTAGAAAGGAGCGAACCAATCGCAATACTACAATACATTTACAAATTTCTCATGTGGTGCTTTAGCACTGGAGATTGATTTATCAGACTAGCTAACTATTCGATAGATTAAGATGCTTGCTACCTATGGCAGTATCAAGGATTTATAACGGTTTTGTCTCCTATCTCAATTAGTAAATTCAATTGTACTGTCTTAAGTGGTAAGCATGAGCAAAAAAGAAGAAAGGAAACTTATTATTTAAGTGTAGAAATTTTAAGAATGGATAATAAAGTCGAATTTGAAACAATTACTAATAGCAAGGGTTTTCCGATTCCCAAGTATTTCAAGGATTTTAAAAAGCTAGTTGAGAAAGATAGAGAACTAGCCGAGTATCTTTGTATGAACTATGAGTCCTTGGACAGTGAAGACCTGGGCGCATTTCTTGAGACGGTAGAACAGGGAATCAGCTGGATCATGGAACTGATAGAAAGCAAAGACTTGCTTTATCAACCCAAGTCAGGGGAAAAAGTATGAAAAAGACAACAAAAAAAGTCACTTGCTCAAATTTTGGCCGAGGAGAGCAAGCGACAATACATTGGTATAGATATTTTTTCTATATCTTGATTATAGCATAGAAAGACAAGGTACACAATGAGAAAACAACATCAAGCAGTAAAATTCAAGGATATTGCTGAAAAATTGCCTGAACTTGAGGGCAAAAACTTAGAAGAAATCGCAGGAGTGTTAGGCTACCGTAACCTAGACAGTTGCAAGGTTAATCTTTACAATCTCAGACAAAACAAGCGACTAGGTTTTAAAGTAGAAAAAGGAGTTTACACTAAGTTTGAACTCTTGGACGATACTGTAAAAGAAGAACTGGAAGACAAGGAACTTGGGGAGCGTGGTCGCTATTTGAAGAGTGTAGACCGCTACAAGGCTATGTTAAATGCCTTTTCTATTGCCTTTGATAGCACGGTTAAGGCAGAAACTAGACAAAAAGCAGAACATGACGGACTGAAAGCCTTGGATAGGATTCCAGATAAATACTACGCCCTACTTTATGACATGATGGAGAGCTAGGGATGGAAGAAAAGACACATTTTGCTAGATTCATGCGTAGAGGTATGGAATTAGCAAGGCAATTACATAGCAAAGAAATTCAACGTAAAGAATTTGATAGAGCCTGGAAAAGATTAGGCGATCAAATAGAAAACGAAACAAAGACAAACTAAGAAAACCGAAGAGCAGGCAAGCAATTAGAAAAGGTTTTGAAAAATGAGTGCTGACACGGCGACTCTAAGCACTTGTTTAGTAAAAATGTGGGTGATTACCCACGAAACATCACTACATGCGTCCGCCAACTAGGGGCAATCGCCCAGCGTTTGGAGTGGTGTAAATACTATATAGGAAACGGCAAGAAAAAGGATAACAAAGCAAAAGATGACAATAACAAACTTAGAAATAAATACACAAGCAGACCTTGACAATCTAATGTCTGAGGTCAAAGCAGAAAGTCCAAACCTATTCCAATTCATAAGTGATTTTATCAATAAAAAAGTATCCATAGAAGAAGTGGAAGCATTTCTAAAAATGGAACATGAAATACAACAGTTATACATCAAGAATTACAAAGCGAGGACATAAGATGAATGAGTTAAATTTAACCAACACACAGGCACTTATCTTTGTGGTGGTACTGATTGGCTTTCTTATTTACCTAAACCACCGAGACCGCAAAAAAAGCGCCCAAATTGAGCGAGAAAATAGACGGATGAAAGAAACACCTAGCGAGGATTTAAGTCCTTGCTACGGGCGATATATTCAGCTTGCAGGGATTAAACCGTGGGGGTGCTAGTATGTTTGAAAAGATGATTGAGGATCTAAAGTCGAATATTCTGGAATCAGTGGAACGGTATCTAAAGAACCATGAAAAAATTCCTCCAAAAAAGTTGAATTTGATTAGTAAAACGGAACTTAAGGAAGAGTTAGATATAGGAGATAAAACCCTGAGTAGTTGGGAACATGCAGGCTTACGACAATATATCCCACCAATCGAGGATACTAGAAAGGCTTATTATAAAATTTCCGAAGTTCTTAAGTTCTTGGGGGTAGAGGAATGAGAGTACTCGAGTTAATTTTATCCGCTGATAAACTATCATTATTCGCCTTTCTAAAGTCTACCCCTACTCAAGTTTGGAAGAATGGAAATCACTATAAGTTTGTATACTACAAGCCAATAGGTGAGGGACTGACGGATTTTCGTTACAAAGGCTTATATGTAGCTATCCGAGACGAAAAGAGTGATAGGGAAGGATGGGAACTAGCTAGACCATTAGAAATTACCTTGGCTAGTCCTGAATTGCTGATGATCCTGAAAGATTTAGAGGTAAATAAATTGACAGAGCAACGGCAGGGGCTTGGAGTGGAGTTAAAAGGCTGGGTTTTTGACCTGATTTGTAATGGCATTTATACCAGGTATGAGACTTCACTTTTTGTCCGATTGCTATTTGTGAATGGTTACAGTTTTAGTCAGTTAGTGGATTTGTTTTCTACTATCGTCAAACGAAAAGAATTGGCCAGTTATTTCCTTGAAGTAGCGACAAAATTCTATAAGGAGGTGGCTTTTGAATAGTGAAGAAATTGTAACTAAAATTATCGAAGAGAATCAGCAACAAATACCGCCTACCGTGGTGGACTTGACCCAAGCAAGAGAGACCAACGAGGATAATAATAGTCTGAATCTAACACCGAAAACCAAAGGGAAAGGCTTTGCGGTTACCTTGGACAATCTTAAGAAGATTTTAAGTGGAGATAGCAAACTGAAGGGGGCGATACAGTACAATACATTCACTTATGAAATTGACGTGACAAAAGCAACAAAATTGAACGGTAGAACCTTAAGCGGAACCATTGACGACCTAATTATTAGAGAGATTAGGGCTTATATTGCTACAAAGTACAAGATAGATTATAAAAAAGGGGATATCGCTGATATTTTGGAGGTGGTGGCTGGTGAGCATAGCTACAACCCTTTAAAAGACTATCTGGAATCATGCGAAAGCGAATATAGAGAGTTAGTGAATCAGCGTGCTCCCTTTGCTATTTTAAGGCATTATCTCAATATCAAAGATGATGAATATAACCGTATTATCATGGATTTGTTTTTCCGTGGGGCGGTTGCTAAGGTATTTGACCCCTCTATTAAGTTTGACTTTGTGCTGGACTTGACTGGAAGGCAGGGAGTAGGAAAGACCCAATTTTTTGAGGGACTATTCACTCACAAGTATTTTACAACCGTTGAAACTTTCACAGACAAAGATGACAAGGCTAGAATGGTAAGAAACTGGTGTGTATTTGATGATGAAATGGTGGCTAGTAAAAAGGCTAGTTTTTCAGAGTTGAAGAAGTTCATCACTGAAACCAAACTAGAGTATAGACCGCCTTATGCTTCCAGTGATAGACGACTACCCAAGAGTTTTATCATCGTGAGGGCAACTAATGATCATGATTATTTGAACGACTTAACAGGGGAAAGGCGCTTTCTTGTTGCTGAAGTACATAAGGATACCACTTATAAGGGCAGGAAGTGGACGGAAAAAGACCGCAGAGCCTTTTGGGGCGCTATGGTAGTAGCTTGGAAATCTAACCAGTCTTTGATGCTGACAGACGAGCAGGAGAACCTGGTAAATGAGGTAAGAAGTAGGTACAAATTTGCTGATGAAACTCTTGAGGATTTGGAGCGTTATTTGGCTTTACCTTTTCCAAAAAACATGTACCATTACCCAGTTACAGATAGAACCAGGTATTACTATATTTATGACATGATGAACGAGGGCTATTTTAGAAATAGTAAAGGTGGAACTGTTGAACTTGATACAGATAAATATGGCGAATTGGTAGAACGTGACAAGATGACTATAAACCTATTTTTCCAAGAAGTCTATCTAACTGACAAAGCACCACCAAAGGATAAAGCAAAGGTCAAAAAGTATATGCAAAATAAAGAGGGATGGGAACACAAACGATCTTTGAAATTTGGAAAAAGCGTTAAACCTGGTTACTCAAAACATAAAAGGTAGTTAGGGTAGTCACTAACTCAAAAAATAACTACCTTTTAGAGGGTAGCTAGAGCCTTTAAACAAAAAGGATTTAGAAAAAGGATAGTTTTTAAAATTTTACTGACTACCCTATCAAACCTTTGATATTATTGAATTTTATATTAAAAAGTAGTTATTTTATATTAAAAAGTAGTTATTTTATATTATTTATAAAGTATATAGAATAAATAGATTAAAGGCGTTTATTATTTATTTTTTGGGAGCGAGGTGACTACCTGACTACGCATTTTATAAACCCTTGGGGCTGTAAGGCGGAGGTGGTAGTCACTAGGTACTCAAAAATGACTACCTTTTATGAACTCTAAGAAATTTTTAAGAGAGGTTAGGAGATGAAAGTAGTTGAACCTATTAGAGATACTGATGATATTGAAAGAATAAAGGATTTTTTGAAAAGGAAAAATGAACGAGACTACGTATTATTCCTATTTGGAATTTATACAGGTTTACGAGTTAGTGACATTATTCCAATTAAAGTTAAACAGGTAATGAAAGATAGAATTGAAATAAGAGAGAAAAAGACAGGAAAAATAAGACGTTTTCCAATAAATCAACAATTAAGAAATGCGTTAAATCAATACATTGAGAATAAACAACTTAAAGAATATGATTTTTTGTTCCCAAGCAGAAATAAAAACAAAGACAATGGGATAAAAATTTGCCATATTTCAAGAGTCCAAGTTTATAGAATTTTAAAAGAAGCTGGAAATAAATTTGGAATTAAAAACATCGGAACTCATTCAATGAGAAAGACATTTGGGTATCATCATTACAAAAAGAATGGCAATGTGGTTATTCTACAAAAAATATTTAATCATTCAACACCAGAGATTACACTTAGGTATATCGGCTATAGTCAAGATGAACTAGACCAGAGTATACTAACATTTAACTATATATTTTACATAATGAGAAAATGTAAATTAAAAAATAGAAAATAGACCTATCCCCTTGATATAAAAGGGATTTTAAAAAGCGCTTAAAAGTCACAAAATAGAAGATATGTTAAATATAACAGTAGTGAAATGAGGTGAAAATGTTAGAAAAACCAAGGATAAGAAACGAGACAGATAAAATTAACGACGAATACAAAAAATATTTAACAAAGAATTGGAGAAGAAAATGAATGTAATTGAAAAAAATAAAAAGAAACTAGAAGAAGTACGGGACAAACAAGCAAAAGAATTAGCTGAAATCAGTGATTATTTACCAATAATCGAATCTGAAATTAGTTCACAGTATGAAGAATTAGCTGCTGCTGAAGCCAACCTGGATGCTGAATCTTACAGCAAAATTGAAGAAAAGATTTCCGTATTAAATAAAAAACAAGAAATGTACAAAAATCGTCTTAGTAGCATTGAAAATAAGAATTATATTCCTAAAGAACAGACGCAAAGTATTGAGGATGAGATCCGTGATTTTATGAAAAAAGAAGATGATAGATTATTAAAAAATGCTAGTAATCTTCTTAAAGAACTTGAAGATATTTATACAGAATGCAATAATTTAAGAAATGAAGCTGAGAGCACAATCCGTGACTTACAAACAAACTTTACTACTAAAGGAACTACAGGATTTAATTTTTATTCCTACGAAATCAGAGGCGAAAATCTTCGTGATGCAATGAATTGCTTCAAGGAGTTTGAAGCGTATAAATTGATTTTAAACTATAATAAAAAATAATAAAATCTTCAATAAAAATATAAATGTATGAGAGACTCAGAGCTGAAAGTAGGGGGGATGCCCCCCTCCCCCTCGGAGCTCCCGGACTTCACGCCGTCACTGTACATTTTTTCTCGCGCCAAATCACAGAATTAAGTAATAATGAAATAAAATGTTAGGGCCTAGAAATATAAAAAATGATATAATCGAGGTGTGGTAATTATGTATGACAAAAGATGAAATTAAAAAATATTTAGACACAGATCTTGAATTTAATGTTAATGGCCGAGGTGCTTGTTTCTTATCCAGCGTTTGTGTAGTTGGTTATGATTATGAAGGCCAGCAGTTTAATACGATTGATGAAGCTATGGAAGCTAAAGTTTTTGATGGTAAAAGTTTAGTGGATATATGGGATGAAGTTTTTCCACAAGTATCGTAAAATAAAAATATGGTCACATTATTTGACTAAGATGATAGAAAGAGCCTGAATGATGTTAAATAACGACTTAATGGAATGCGATAAACCAAGTTCATCCGATGGAATGGATAAAGTTCTTATTTCAGAGTCTAATATTGAAGGATACAGTGATTTTTACAAAAATAATGAAGAATCAAAAATTTGGTGGATTGATAAGATAGATGTTAGAGGAGAGCTGTTGTTCAGTTTTGATCAGCAAAAAATTTATAACTTATTTCTTGATTATCCCCACAATATGACGGAAGAAGAAGTTAGAATTTTTGATAGTGAAAATCCTTTCTGGAGAGAATTTTTTCAATGAGTTGGGTAGTATGAAATGGACGTAGACAACACAGAAACAGCAAAAAGAGCATATCATTTTTTGAAAAGTTACAAGTCGCTGAAGAAGTTAGCCAATCTTAGAGATACTCCAGGCGCATTTGAAACCAAAGCTATCGAGATTGTCAAAATGATAGACTCTTATAGTAGTGGCCTAGACGGAAAGAAACGTGGTATATTTTATAATTTATTTATTGTTTCCCAAAAACAAAAGCATACTTTAAAAGAACTATATAGCTTACTGGATATTGATAAAACAGAGTATAACCGTCTCAAAAGTGAAATCTTACTAGATTTTGCTCGTAGTTATCGAGAAGGAGCATTATTGATATATAAAGATAAAAACTAATGACGAAATAAAGGCCCTTAGAAAAGAAACTAGGGGCTTTTTAACTGGTCGATTTTATCAGAAATTTCAACTTTTAAAATTTCATTTTCAAATAACCTCGTCTATCGTAAATCTGTTTTAACAGATAAAGCATCATACTCTTCATCAAAAGTATCCTTATCTTCAAAAAGACAAATTCCCTCAAAGGTCTGGTTATCAACGTCTGTCATCGTTACAACTTTATTGTTAAACTTTCTAAGTTCCATTTTTATTCTCCTGATTTTGTAGTACTATAGTTTGTTATATTATTGGAATCCCTTTAACGTAAGCTTCCTTAGCTTTTGCTAGTGTCATCTTGTTTGGGCCTCCATCAATGTTGGTTTCCCCCGTATTTTGCCAATTACAATGATCACAAATGTCGTAAACAGCGGTCAATGTTCCGCAAACTGGACAATGTACGTATTCTTCATCATTAATCATTACTAAGTTTTCTTTACCAGTCTTATTCATAATTATTTTCTCCTAATTATCGTTTTAAAATAGTGAAACCAGAAATATTAATTGGCTAGAACTAAATGCTTTTAAATTAATCTCTCTTATCTTTCTAAACGTTCCTGAGATAGGATTTCTTAGTTTCTGCAAGAGTCATAATATCATTATACTTCAATATTGGTGCTATTGCTAATGATTGAGAGAGTTTTCCAGGTATGCTATAATATTACCAGCTATTAAAAAAGCACGTTTGACCGTGCTAGTTTCTTGCCTGCTGAACTCGTCAATATTACGCCCTTTTTAGGGCTCTTTTTTGTGGACTTTTTTAGGAACTTTCAAGAAAAACTAAGGCGTCCTAATGTTGTAGTATTTTTAAAGAAAGTCAGTATTTTCAAGGCTTTAACCTTAAAAATTTGACTTATAGAGTGTTAAATGATAGTATAGTCAAAGATAGTCAAGGTTCAAAGAGAGAGGTGGGTTTGTAATGAGATTTAAAAATACATCGGATCATATTGAGGCCTACATCAAGGCGATTTTAGATCAATCTGGAATTGTAGAATTGCAACGGAGTCAGTTGGCAGATACTTTTCAGGTTGTTCCTAGTCAGATTAACTATGTGATCAAGACACGCTTTACGGAAAGTAGAGGCTACTTGGTTGAAAGTAAGCGTGGTGGCGGAGGCTACATTCGTATAGGACGGATTGAGTTTTCTAGTCATCATGAAATGCTCAGGGAGCTGCTTTATTCGATTGGCGAGCGGGTCAGTCAAGAAATTTATGAGGATATTCTACAGCTTTTGGTTGAGCAGGAATTGATGACCAAGCAGGAGATGAATTTGCTAGTATCAGTAGCTTTGGATCGCGTTTTAGGAGAAGAAGCTCCAGTTGTTCGTGCAAACATGCTACGACAGGTCATACAAGAGGTAGATAGAAAAGGGAAGTAAGATGAACTATTCAAAAGCATTGAATGAATGTATCGAAAGTGCCTACATGGTTGCTGGCCATTTTGGAGCTCGTTACCTAGAGTCTTGGCACTTGTTGATTGCCATGTCTAATCACAGTTATAGTGTGGCAGGGGCGACTTTAAATGATTATCCATATGAGATGGACCGTTTAGAAGAAGTCGCTTTGGAACTGACTGAAACGGACTATAGCCAGGATGAAACCTTTACGGAATTGCCGTTCTCCCATCGTTTGCAGGTTCTCTTTGATGAAGCAGAGTATGTAGCGTCAGTGGTCCATGCTAAGGTGTTAGGGACAGAGCATGTTCTCTATGCGATTTTGCATGATGGTAATGCCTTGGCGACTCGTATCTTGGAGAGGGCTGGTTTTTCTTATGAAGACAAGAAAGATCAGGTCAAGATTGCAGCCCTACGTCGAAATCTAGAAGAACGTGCAGGCTGGACTCGTGAAGACCTCAAGGCTCTACGCCAACGCCATCGTACAGTAGCTGACAAGCAAAATTCTATGGCTAATATGATGGGCATGCCGCAGACTCCGAGTGGTGGTCTCGAGGACTATACGCATGATTTGACAGAGCAAGCGCGTTCTGGCAAGTTAGAACCAGTCATCGGTCGGGACAAGGAAATCTCGCGTATGATTCAAATCTTGAGCCGTAAGACCAAGAACAATCCTGTCTTGGTTGGGGATGCTGGTGTCGGGAAAACAGCTCTGGCGCTTGGTCTTGCCCAGCGTATTGCTAGTGGTGATGTGCCTGCGGAAATGGCTAAGATGCGCGTGTTAGAGCTTGATTTGATGAATGTTGTTGCAGGGACACGCTTCCGTGGTGACTTCGAAGAACGCATGAATAATATCATTAAGGATATTGAAGAAAATGGCCAAGTGATTCTCTTTATCGACGAACTTCATACTATCATGGGTTCTGGTAGTGGAATTGACTCAACTCTGGATGCGGCCAATATCTTGAAGCCAGCCTTGGCGCGTGGCACCTTGAGAACGGTTGGTGCGACCACTCAGGAAGAATATCAAAAACACATCGAAAAAGATGCGGCCCTTTCTCGTCGTTTCGCCAAAGTAACGATTGAAGAACCAAGTGTGGCAGACAGCATGACAATTTTGCAAGGTTTGAAGGCGACTTATGAGAAACATCACCGTGTGCAAATCACAGATGAAGCGGTTGAAACAGCTGTTAAGATGGCCCATCGTTATTTAACCAGTCGTCATTTGCCAGACTCTGCTATCGATCTTTTGGATGAAGCGGCAGCAACAGTGCAAAATAAGGCTAAGCATGTGAAACCAGACGATTCTGGCTTGAGTCCAGCTGACAAGGCCTTGATGGATGGTAAGTGGAAACAAGTTTCTCAACTAATTGCTAAAGAAGAGGAAGTGCCTGTCTATAAAGACTTGGTGACAGAGTCTGATATTTTGACTACCTTGAGTCGTTTGTCAGGTATTCCAGTCCAAAAACTGACTCAGACTGACGCTAAGAAATACCTGAATCTGGAAGCTGAATTGCACAAACGTGTCATCGGTCAAGATCAAGCAGTTTCAAGCATTAGCCGTGCCATTCGCCGCAATCAGTCAGGGATTCGCAGTCATAAGCGTCCGATTGGTTCCTTTATGTTCTTAGGGCCTACAGGTGTCGGTAAGACCGAATTGGCTAAGGCTCTAGCAGAAGTTCTCTTTGATGACGAATCAGCCCTTATCCGTTTTGATATGAGTGAGTATATGGAGAAATTCGCTGCCAGCCGTCTCAATGGAGCTCCTCCGGGCTATGTAGGTTATGAAGAAGGTGGGGAGTTGACCGAGAAAGTTCGCAACAAACCCTATTCCGTTCTACTTTTTGACGAGGTAGAAAAAGCACACCCAGACATCTTTAATGTCCTCTTGCAAGTCTTGGATGATGGTGTCTTGACCGATAGCAAGGGTCGCAAGGTTGATTTTTCAAATACCATTATCATCATGACTTCAAACCTTGGTGCGACAGCCCTTCGTGATGACAAGACTGTTGGTTTTGGGGCCAAGGACATTCGTTTTGACCAGGAGAATATGGAGAAACGCATGTTTGAAGAGCTGAAAAAAGCTTATAGGCCGGAGTTTATCAACCGTATTGATGAAAAGGTGGTCTTCCATAGCTTATCTAGCGACCATATGCAGGAAGTGGTGAAGATTATGGTCAAACCTTTAGTGGCAAGTTTGGCTGAAAAAGGCATTGACTTGAAATTACAAGCTTCCGCACTGAAATTGTTGGCAAATCAAGGATATGACCCAGAGATGGGAGCTCGTCCACTTCGCAGAACCCTGCAAACAGAAGTGGAAGACAAGTTGGCAGAACTTCTTCTCAAGGGAGAATTAGAGGCAGGCAGCACACTTAAAATTGGTGTTAAAGCAGGCCAGTTAAAATTTGATATTGCATAAAAATGGAGAATCAGGAGTAATCTTGATTCTTTTTTCGCAACGTTTTTATAAAAAATGATAAAAAACTATTGACAAAACAAAAATATAGTTTATAATAAAAACATAGATTAAAAATATCAAAAATTATAAAAAGGTAATAGGTTTATGAAAAAGAAAACAGCAGTGGTATTTGGAACCTTTGCTCCGCTTCATCAAGGTCATATCGATCTGATTCAGCGAGCGAAGCGGCAGTGTGACCGGGTCTGGATTGTCGTTTCAGGCTATGAGGGAGATAGAGGGGAGCAGATAGGCTTAACGCTTCAAAAAAGATTTCGCTATATCCGAGAGGCCTTTTGTGATGACGAGTTGACCTCCGTTTGCAAGTTAGATGAGACCAATCTTCCCCGTTACCCTATGGGCTGGCAGGAGTGGTTGGACCAAATGTTAGTGGAGATTTCCTATGATGAAATCCAGCAAGAACTAATTTTCTTTGTGGGAGAAGCAGACTACCAGAAAGAATTATCAAATCGTGGTTTTGAGACAGTCTTGCAAGAAAGAAAGTTTGGTATCTCAGCGACTATGATTCGAGAAAATCCAAGCAAATATTGGAAATACATCGCTCAACCTTTCCGACGTCAGTTTACCAAGAAAGTGTTGATTATGGGAAGTGCCAGCAATGGGAAGACCACTCTGGCCAAGGATTTAGCTAGGTATTACGATGCGCCCGTCAGTCTGGAATACGCGCGTGAGTATCAGATTAAAAATAACGTCCGCGACGATGAATTGACTCCAAAGGATTACTACTATCTCCTGTTGGGCCAGTATGATCAGACCTCCAAGTTAATCGATAGTAATGTCAATCGAGGTCTAGTGATAGCCGATACCAACTCCTTGGTGACTAAGGGCTATTATGATTATTACATGGAGACTGAGGACCAAGGGGACTTATCAGGAGAGACTTTTGATAATCTCTTTGCCTCGATCTTGGCTAAGGAAAAATGGGACCTGATTCTCTTTGTGCAACCTGTCGGTTCCTATGTCAATGACGGATTTAGAGATATGACTATGGCAGAGGATCATATTCGTCACAGTTTTTCCCAGCATTTGGACCAGATGAGAGAGCGATATTTAACCAACATTCCTTTAGTTTATCTAGCGGAGGATTACCTAGGAAATTATGAAGCAGCGAAAGTAGCTATTGACGCCATTTACCAAGCGGATTAGGAGAACAATATGAAAAAACTAACTAAAAAAATCACACAATTTATCGAAAACTTTAAAAATGTCCATGCAGAAGCTCGCAAGATTGGTTTTGCAGGAACCATGTGCTTGCTCTGGAAAGATCTCTTTGTTGGTCGCAGTCTTTTCCAGTGGTTGTATCTCATTGCCTTGTCAAGTGTTCCCTTGATCTTGGAATTCACGCAAAATACGGAAAGTCATGACTGGCTTAGCTTGTTTGCATCTTGGACTGGGATTGTCTGTGTTATCTTGGTGGCAGAAGGTCGTGCAAGCAACTATCTTTTTGGGGCTATTAACTCAGCTATCTATTTGATTTTGGCCATGAATGCGACTTTTTATGGGGAAGTTTTGACGACCGTTTACTTCTTTGTCATGCAACCAATCGGTCTCTATGCTTGGTTATCCAATCGTATCAATGACCAAGGAAAAGTAGAAGAATCTCATTTTGAAGCTAAGAAATTATCTGTTCTTGACTGGCTCAAGTACTTGGTCTTGACTGCTATCATTTGGATTGGTATGGGCTTGGCTTACCAAAGTATCCATAGTGCTCGCCCTTTCCGTGATAGTGTTACCGATGCGACCAATGGTGTTGGTCAGCTCTTGATGACACGTCTCTACCGCGAGCAATGGATTTTCTGGATTGCAACCAATCTCTTTAGTATCTACCTCTGGTGGGGTGAAAATATCCATATTCAAGGAATGTACTGGGTTTACACACTCAATAGTCTAGTGGGTTGGTACCAATGGACCAAGGCAGTTCGTAAGGAGGCATAAAATGACGGACATAAAGATTCCAGCAGGGATGACGGAAAAAGAATATTATGAAATCCATGCCAGTCAGGAGGAGTTTTTAGACTGGTACTACAAGCAGGAACTCCCACAATATGAAAAGCCAAGTGTGACAGTGGATATGGTGGCTTACTGCTTTGTTGAAGGAAAGATCAAGCTCTTGCTGATTCGTCGCAAGGCTCACCCTTATCAAAACTGTTTGGCCTTAGTTGGAGGTTTTATGGATAAGGGAGAAGATGCTGCTCATGCCTGTCAGCGCGAGGTGCGTGAAGAAGTCAATCTCGATCTTCCTTTAGAAAAAATCGAGCAATTGATGACCGTATCGACCCCCGGCCGTGACCCCCGGGGCTGGACAGTGACCATTGCTCACTTGGTTTATCTGCCTAGTCGCGCCTTAGACCTCGTTCAGGCAGGAGAAGATGCTAAGGATGTGGTTTTTGTAGATGTCGATTTTCAGACAGGGAAATGCTACCTAGAGGGAGTGGAGTTGGAGGAGCAAGCCTTCGCTTTTGATCATTATGCCATTATCCAAGAATCTATCAAACGAATCCAAGGACGCCTCGACTGGAATCCGACCTTCCTCTATCTGCTGGAGGAGGAGTTCACTGTCTACGAAGGGACTGAACTGGTCAATCTTATCAACCCCGGTCGTCCAATCGTCAGCAATAACTTTCTCGTAAAATACGGAGAATATGTAGAAGAAGTCGGACTCAAACGAGTGCCTAAAAAGAAACCAAGAAAAACCTATCAATTGAAATAAAAAACGAGGTCGGGAAAAGTTCCCGATCTCTTTATTTGCCTTTATTAGTTTGATTTGCTGTTGCGACTGTTTTAGGGATGGCTATCTCTCTTAGAATTGCTCAACAGGTGAGTAAAGAAGTCTTTGTATCGATACTTGAGATAGTTCTCATGTAAAAATAACAAGGCGATATAAACAATCAAAAAGATTGTAGTCAGATAAAACACATCAAATGCAGTTCGCGCATAGTAAGCGGCTGATTGATAAGAGCCAATTGCTCCCAAAATCAACCAAGGAAGATACTTATAATACTTATTTAGCATAAGAGTGCACCTCCTATATTCTATTTCAATGTTATTATATTCCTTTGTACTTAAAGGTGCAAGCGATTTCACAAAAACAAATTCAAATTTTTAATAGGAAAATCTCCTATTTTTCTGTTTTATTACGAATAGAAGAGTAGGAGGAGAAAATGTATCTAAAGTATTTAAGATTTTTAAAATAGTTTAGATAAATTGTTGACATATTCAAATTTGAATGTTACAATTATATTACAAAAAGATTTCTTTATATTTCTAAAATATTACAAAGGAGTAGAAAAATGAAAAAGAAAACCTATATCAAATTGATGACAGCAACTGTATTAGCTTCTACCCTACTATTAGGGGCTTGTGGAAATAAAAAGGAAACAACTCAAGCAAGCAGTTCTGCTAAGACAAGCCAGTCATCAAGTTCTAAAGCAACCTCTTCCAACAAAGAAAGCAAGACTCAGAAGTCATCAAGTTCAGCTTCATCTGAAAAGGCCAAGGCATCTACTGATCAATCTTCAGCAACTGCAACGCCATCACAAGCGGCACCTGCACCAGAGCAAAGACAAGGTCAAGAAGTGGCTAATCAACAGGCGGCTAGTCAACAAACTCCTGCTCAGGCTCCTTCAACTCAACAGGCTCCTCAAGCCCAGTCTAACCAATCAAGCTATGATCCTACAACTGACCGCAAACTTCAAGACAAGCAAGCAGAGCAAAATAAACGCTACAAGGGTGTTTTAACCATGGTAGATGGTGATTTCTCAGCTGCAGCGGGTAATTGGAAGGGAGCCAATGGCGAAACTATCACAGTTTCATCAGGTGGTCAATTTACAGTAGAATCTTCTGATGGAAAGAAAGAAAACTACTCTATCAAAGGCTACTCTTATACTCTTGATGATGGCAAGTATAATGCCAAAATTGGTGGAGGAAAAGTCATCCAAATTACAACAGGAGCGGATGGTAAGGTTTCCAGTGTTGCTTTGAGTCAATAATAACTCTCAGTATTTGAATTTTTACAATCAAAAACCCGTAACCTTTAAGAGAGTTACGGGTTTTAAACTATTAAGCCTTATCCAGTTGCAAGAGGGCTTCAATCTCTGCTAGGGTGCTAGCTTGTGAAATAGCTCCACGGAGCTTGGCTGCGCCAGATGTTCCACGGAGGTAGTGAGGAGCGAGTCCACGGAATTCACGAACTGCTACGTTTTCCCCCTTGAGGTTAATCAAACGTTTCAAGTGTTCGTAGACGATTTTCATCTTGTCTTCAAAAGTCAAATCAGGGAGGATTTTACCTACTAGAAGATTGTATCAGTTATATTTCGAAAGAAAAAAGAATAAATTTAACTATAAAACCTGTTTTATTGAATGAAAAAATGGTAGAATAAACATCAATATCAAGAGAAATGTGGAGTGTTGCAAACAATGAAGTCAAAAATGTTTCGATTTTATTTTGTTTTGTTATTTATTTTCTTTTTTTATTTTTCGTTTTCAATATTTAACCGAACGTACAGTGGAATCACCGTAGATAAACATGATAATGAGTGGATAGTTAGACAAGTCCATAATCTGGGAAGCTTTGCAAATCATCAAGAGATAATAGGGTCATCAATTATACAAATAGACGGTCAGAGTCCAGATAGTAATTTCTTATTATCTCGATTCTTAATTGTTGAACCGCTTCATTCTGTGACAGTGTTAGATAGGGGAATTTCAAAGACTTTAATAATAGAATCTGGGAGATCAAGCCAAATTATCTTTCTTGTTTTATCAATCATTGCTTTTCTGATTCTACTGTTATTTCGCTTATACATAAAAGGCAGAAGTAAAGGAAAAACTGGGAAACGATATTTTTATTTTATTAGTTATACTAGTCTGATGCTATTATCGATCATTCCATCAAGTATAGGAGATGTATTTGGTCGTAGTCTATTAATTTCATACTTGACTTTATTTCCATTATTCATGGATATCTTCATTAGAGTGTTAGTCTTAAAGATAAAAGGTTCAACCATTTCTAACTTTTCTCGTATTATACTGGGCTATTCACTCATCACTCAACTTTTGTATGTTTATAATCTTATACAGCCTATTGATTTTTTAACCATCTTTTTTTCTAGGGGGGTATTTTATTTAGTATTTTTCTTTTTAGTTATCCTGCTGTTAAAGATGCTTATAAATTACTATCAGAGAAGAGAAATGCTGCCAATTCATACCTTATTTTTAGCAGTTCTGGCCTTATTTCCTTTATTTTTTGGATATATTTTCCCGATTGGTAAGGAAGTTTCGTTTATTTATAGTATTCCTCTATTGTTGCTTATTTTGTTCTCTATTGTGAATAACTTGATACTAGAGCGAATGATATATGTTGCTTGGAAGTGGAATCCATTCATATATAACTTGATATTTTCCGTTTTTTTTACTAGTCTAATTATTCTTTTTAGTCTGTTATTAAGAGAATTTTCTCCAATTTTTTTCGTTCTTTACACTTTTCTTTTTTCACTAGCTTTGTTACCTGAAATAAGGAAAATGATGTTGATTAGCCATAAAATGGAGGGAATCTTTAGTAGTTTTCATACTTTTGTAGCTACTGAATTAGAGAGGGAAGAAATTGCAACGTTTATACATGATACTACAATTCAGAAGGTTATTTATTATAAAAAGCAGTTAGAAATTAGTGAACACATTAATAGAGGAGCTTTATTAGAGATGTTGGATGATATTGTTTTTGAATTAAGAGATTTATGTTCCAATATCTATCCTTTAATGGTGCATGAATTAGGGTTGAAAGAATCTATTACTAGCATATTAAATCAATTCATGAAGATGGAAACTGTTTCGATTATGACAACTTTTTCAATAGATGAAGAAAAAGTTAACGATAAAGTGGGCACGTTTGTATTAAGGACAGTTAAAGAACTAGTAAATAATAGTATTCTTCATGGGAATGCTAGAGAAATTACTGTAGATTTATCTACAAAAGAAAAGATTTTATCAATTGAAGTTATAGATGATGGTATTTTTAAGGGAAACTATCAGTCTAATGAACATCATTTTGGTTTAAATAGAATTGTAGAGAAGGTTCATTTATTGGGGGGAACTGTTCAGATAAATATAGAACCTACAAGTGTGAAGATACGGATACCTATAGAAGGGAAGAAAAATGATTCGTTTGGTTTTGATTGATGATCACAGTTTAGTATTACAAGGATTGGAGAACTATTTTTTAAAGGAAGATGATTTTAAAATTGTTGGTTCCTATACAGAAGTAGCAGATTTACTTCTCTGTCTTAAGAATGAAAAGGTAGATGTGCTAGTTATGGATTTTATGTTGAAAGGAGTAACGGCATTTGATGTTATTAGTCAAATAAATAGATTTCTGAATACAGTTCCCAAGATAGTTCTTTTATCAGGATTTTATGACACTTTGTTACATAAGAGAGCGATGGATTTTGGGATTCAAGCTTTTTTACCCAAAGAAAGTTCTTATTTGGATGTTAAAAGTGCAATTTATGCTGTTTATAAGGGAAATCACGTTATTCCAGATGGTTTGTTAGAAAAGCAAGAAAATAATCTATTGACAGATACGGAGTTAAGTGTATTGGAACTGATTGTAAAAGAATATTCTAATGAAAAGATAGCAAATAGTTTATTTGTCAGCAGGAGAACAGTGGATACCCATGTTTCAAATATTTGTTCAAAGTTGGGAGTGACGAGTAGAGTTGGAGCTGTACGTGAGGCTATTCGATTAAATCTAGTATCTTTATAATTTTATACTAAAAAGGCAAGAAGGTTTTCGTAAATTACGGATTCTTTCTTGTCTTTTTTTGTTTAAGATAGAGTCAGTTTAAAAGATTGGAGAAGTATATGCTAACAGTAGATTATTTACTTGGAGACAATAAAAATCGTTATTTTGGCAGAGGGCATAAGAAGACGACTTATGAAGTTAAGTTGAAAAATATTTTAGAAGGAGTTGGGTCTCTTCATCAAGAAGGTTTGTGGTCTAGTAAACAATCTGAAATCATACAGCAACACCTGAGTACATTAGATGGAATAGTATTAGCTCATTTATTTGGAAGTGAAATACTGAAAAGAATGGGAGTGAGATTAAATCAGTATAGGTTAAGCCATTTTGAGATAAAGTCAGGGATAAAAGCTATAGAAGAATTGGTAAATTTAAAATTAGAATTACAAAATTTCAAAATGACGAACCAAGTGATTGAATTTGATTGCTTGGTAATGGATATGAAAGTTTGTTTAGGATATCAATTATTAGAATGTATGGAAAATGTAGCTGCTATAGGAGAACAAGGTAGAGATTTTTTATCAACTCATTTAAGAGATAGACAACATGATATATACGATGTTGAGTTTTCAGATAGTAGTATATCTTGTAAAGCAGAGCAAGTATTGATCAAAGATATTGAATATAGTGGTGTAGGTAGTCTAGAACAGAATTATTATAGTTTGTTAGAGCTTCTGATTATTTTTTCTCAAATGGCAGAGATGTTAGCCTACCATATCGAAGAGATATCTCGAGAGGAGAGCAATACCATGTGGATGAAGCAAGTAAGTGCAGACTTGAATTCACCAATTTTGAACGGAGTAGTGGAGCTCAGTGGTAGTGTTTCAAAAAATAGATTATTAAAAATTAGAGAAGAACATTGGAAAGTCTACGAAATGTCTGGATATGATATAGATCATAAGGTAGTCTTTAAAAGTAAAATAGCTCAAAAATTACCTGATGGAGGGGGACAGTGATGGGAAATAGAGAATTAAGGTTAGTGATATCAGGCACTTATTCTACAGGTAAGACAACAACTGCTACAGCTCTTTCGATTGCAACGGGACTTCCCTTAATCGACGCTTTGTCTGCGAGGGAAATTTTGACAGATTTATATCCTGGCAGAAGATTTCAGGATATGTCATCAACTGAATTAATGGCACTAGGGCTAAAGCGTTTTGAGGAGAGAATTCGTACAGAAGGAATTCTATACAAGGAACATGGAAGTTTTCTATCAGATGGTTCAGTATTGAATGAATGGATTTACGGGACTGTTCGAATGAAGGTAGGAATTAATCCAGGATCAGCATTCATTCATCGATTGATGAAATCTATTTTAGGTATTCCGGGTCGACGATTTTTCAAAAAATATTTGACTGCTTATGGGGTTGTCTCTAAGAATCATGCGAAATTGTGGTATACAGATGTTGTTCATTTACCAGTAGAGTTTGCAATGGATCCAGATGGGCATAGACCAGTATCTGAAGAGTATCGAAATTTATCAGATGAGGAATTATATGAAGCTTATAGGAATTTGGGTCTGACACCTTATTGTGTCAAAGGTAGTCAGAAAGAACGGTTAAATCAGATCATTCAACATTATGAGTTGCCAATAGTTGTTCCAGTAGATGAGGCTATTTCCTTAGCTGAAAAGGTTATACGAGAAAACAGGGAAGCAGTATCTAAACGTATCATAGAACAGTATGAAGAGCCTACATTAAAGGAAAAAATAAAATTTATGACAAGATATTAGGAGTATGTATGATTCAGTTTCAAAATATTAGTAAGATTTATAAGGTAGGAGAGCAAGAAGTTCGTGCTTTAGATCAAGTTAGTTTTTCTATTGAGAAAGGGAAATTTACAGTTATTTTAGGTCCATCAGGTTCAGGGAAAAGTACGTTACTAAATTTACTTGGTGGGATGGATCGTGCGACATCAGGAACCTTTATATTTGATGAGGAACTAGTAACAAAGTTTACGGACAAGGAATTATCTGCTTATCGAAAAGATAAAATTGGTTTTGTTTTTCAATTTTATAACTTAGTTCCAAGTTTAACAGCCAAGGAGAATATAGGTATTGCAGCAAATTTAGTGAAAAACAATAAAGAAATTGATATGTATTTAGATCAAGTTGGTTTACTTCATAGAAAAAATAATTTTCCTAATCAACTTTCTGGAGGTGAAATGCAACGTGTATCAATTGCAAGGGCATTGGCTAAAGAACCTAGTCTATTATTGTGTGATGAACCTACAGGAGCGTTAGATTCAAAGACAGGTGATAGTATTTTAACTTTATTGAAGGAAGTTTCTAGAAATGGGAATGCTGCAGTTGTAATGGTTACACATAATAGAGAGTTTGCTAAATTTGCAGATCGAGTTATATATTTGAAAGATGGAAGTATTGAAAAAATAGAGAATAATGAAGAGGTGCTGGGATGAGGTATCTTCATATAAAATTATTAAGAGATCTTCGGCAAAATTGGCAACAATTTTTCTCTGTTTTTCTGATGTCTCTATTAAGTGTATTAATCTTTGTAGGGCTACAAGGAGCTTGGCATGGACTTGAAAAGAGTCTAGAGAGTTATTTGAAACAATCTGAACTTCCTGTTGTTTGGGTTCAAGCGAGACAAATTGATGAATCAAAAATTAAGCAGGTTGAACTATTATCTTCTGTTGAAAAAGTTATCAGTAAAAAGAAAGGATTTGCTAATATTGTTCGTTTAGACAAGACTGACGGACGAATCAATCTTGAAACGATTACAGATAATCAACTGGTTACAGTAACAGAAGGAAGTTCTTTTTCTGAAGGAAAACAAGATTCGATTTGGATTGATGGGAATTATGCGAAGAAGAATCATTTACAGATTGGAGATTCAATTTCTATTTCATCAAGGGGGAAACAGATAGATTTAGAAATTGTAGGATTTGTTCAGGCCACAGATAAGATTTATTTCACAGGTAGCATGGAATATATCGCTCCAAATCCTGACAATGATGCCTATGGTTATATTGCAGATAATGAAATTGCAAAAGGAATTCTGGGTTTATCGTCAGATAATGCCTTAGAAATTTATGGTTCTAAGGTAGATTTGCGAGGAGATTTAGAGTCTATTTTTGGGGGCGATTTAGTTTCTTATCAAGATCAAAAAAGTTTAACTGAAATATCAGAAGCTACCGATCGAGTTGGGCAAATTAGAAACTTATCTTACTTATTTTCTTTTATCTTTATTTTGTTAGCTATTTTGGCTATGTTTACAACCATTCAGCGTTTGATTGATGGCCAAACAAAAGAGATTGCTGTATTAAAGGCTTTAGGCTTTTCAAATCAGGCTATCAGTTTACATTATATTTTATTTGGCTTAGTAGTAAGTTTATTAGGAAGTTTCGCAGGCTTTGCTATTTCTCCCTTGATGTCATGGTTTGTACTAGAAACTCAAAAGTCAATGTTTACACTTCCAAATTGGCAAATATCTTATTCGTCTTCATCAATGGTTGTCGGTATTGTAGTCATTATTATTTGTGTTTTAGCTGCCTATTTAGCTTCTAGAGAGTCAGCTAGAGGCTTACCAGCAATATTTTTAAGAGGTAAAGAAAAAGTTGCTAAATCTGTTTTTGTGGAAAGATTTTCCTCTATCTGGCAACGAATTTCTTATCCTTCTAGATGGGCAATTCGTGATGCCTCGTTTAATCGTATTCGAGTTTTGATGGGAATCGTGGGAGTTGCAGGAAGTATGATGTTACTGATTGCTGGAATTGGTATGCCTGTGTCTATGAATCATCTTGTTGATAAGGCATACAATGAAGATTTTTCTTATTCAAAACGCCTAACCGTAGCGGATTATACATCTTCTAAGTCTAGATATGGTGGGCAAGGTGTACAAATTTCACAGGCACATTTTAATCCAGATGATGGCTACAATCGTTTATTGATTATATTTGATGATGGAGATATGATCCAAGCAAAAACAGAGAGTGCTGATTCTTTGAAAGATGATGGTTTGTATGTAACTAGATCATTTGCCCGTTTAGCAGGTATTAAAGTCGGAGATTTTTTAAATGTGACTCCCTATCAAGATGGTCATACTTACAAGTTTGAAGTAAAAGGGATTGTCACAAGTGAAACCAATCAAGGGGCCTATCTTCATGCTAGAGTCTTTGAAAAAGCAGGGGGAGATTTTACTCCACATACTTTATTAGTTGGGCCGGAGGTGGACGAAGATACTATTAAGCAAGACAAAGGTGTTCTATCTGTCATTGAAAAAGGGAGCCAAGAAAAAAATGCCTATGATTTTGTATCTAGTTTGATGAGTGTATTTCTAATGATTATTGGCTTTGCCTTATTACTTGTTATTATTGTTCTCTATAATCTGGGCTCTTTAAACTTTGTAGAGAGAATGAGAGACTATGCTACATTACAAGTATTAGGATTTTCTAATCAATATCTACAGATGGTAACTCTTTTTGAAACTATACTAACTACCTTTATTGGTTGGCTAGTAGGAATTCCTTTAGGAATATGGTTTTTGAAAGAGTATGTAGCAACATTTTCGACGATTCGAATTGAGTATACCGCTTATGTCAGTATGTATGTCCTTGCTTCTGCTACGTTATTGGTTTGGTTTACATCTTTAGGGACTGCTTATTTTATTAGTCTTCGTATGAGAAAGATTGACATGATTAGTGCTCTAAAGGGGGTAGACTAGTATGGTCAGTTCTGAGTGAATCTATAGACATTTATGAATAATTGCTAATCATCAATTCTAATACTCAAAGAAAATCCGTCAGCTCAATAAGAGTTGACGGATTATTTTATACTTGTACTTGGGTTAAAAATTCTTCTGTAGTAAGAATTTGAGCAAACTCATCTTGTAGAGAAAGGAGATTAATCTCATGGATAGTCTCAGGAGAGATGGCCTGACCGTTTTTGTTAGATAGTGTAAAACTGGCAGTAGCATCTGCTAGTAAAGTGACTTCAAAACCAAGATTTGCTGCCATTCGTGTCGTAGTAGACACACAATGAGGCAACGTCAAACCAACAACGACTAAATGACAAATCTGATTTTTTCGTAAATATGTTTCAAGATTTGTTCCAATAAAGGCGCTATTAACCGTTTTTTGAAAGACAGGTTCTGCAGTAACTGGTTCAAATCCACTTTTAAACACCTGATTTTGTTTGTTATGAAATTGCGACTGGGGGTTGTCAGATATGTGTTGAACATGTAAGACTGGAAGACCGTGTTTACGAAAGTATGTCAGTACCCTCAATGCTTGAGATTCAGCTTGAGGGTTGTTTCGTTCTCCCCAGATGGGTCTATCAAATGCTTTTTGCATATCGATAATCAGTAGAGCAGTATGAACCATTTTAAGCCTTATCCAATTGCAAGAGGGCTTCAATCTCTGCTAGGGTGCTAGCTTGTGAAATAGCTCCACGGAGCTTGGCAGCGCCAGATGTTCCACGGAGGTAGTGAGGAGCGAGGCCACGGAATTCACGAACTGCTACGTTTTCTCCTTTGAGGTTAATCAAGCGTTTCAAATGTTCGTAGGCGATTTTCATCTTGTCTTCAAAGGTCAAATCAGGTAGGATTTCTCCTGTTTCAAAGTAATGGTTGATTTGATTGAAGAGGTAGGGATTTCCCATGGCTGCGCGGCCAATCATGACTGCGTCAGCACCGATTTCTTCGATACGCTGTTTGGCTTCTTGAACTGTACGGATGTCACCGTTGGCGATAAATGGAATTTTGGTCAAAGCTTGAGCGACCTTGTGAAGGGTCTCAAGGTCTGCGTGGCCTGTGTACATTTGCTCACGGGTACGCCCATGCATGGCGAGGGCAGAAACACCTGCTGCCTCAGCAGCGAGGGCATTTTCTACTGCCAGAGATGGGTCAGCCCAGCCGGTACGCATTTTGACGGTGAGGGGGATATCAAGGACAGATTGAACCTTGTTGATGATAGAGTAGATTTTGTCTGGGTCCTTGAGCCACATAGCACCAGCTTCGTTCTTCACGATTTTGTTAACTGGGCAGCCCATGTTGATATCGACGATATCAGTTTTGGTGTTTTCTTGGATAAATTCTGCTGCGCGTGCTAGGCTGTCTTCATCACTACCAAAAAGTTGGATAGAGACTGGGTTTTCGCCTTCATCGATATGAAGCATGTGTAGGGTTTTTTCGTTGTTGTATTGAATTCCCTTGTCAGAGACCATTTCCATGACAACGAGTCCAGCTCCGAGCTCTTTTGCAATGGTACGAAAGGCTGAGTTGGTGACACCAGCCATGGGTGCTAGAACGGTACGATTGGGAATCTCAACATTGCCAATCATAAAGGGTGTATTAAGATTTGTCACGAATGAGTTCCTCCAGGTCGTTTTCATCAAAGTTGTAAGTAGTTTGGCAGAATTGACAAGTGATTTCTGCCCCGTGGTCTTCCTCTTTCATTTCCTGTAAGTCTGAGCTTGGAAGGCTAGCAAGAGCGTTCATAAAGCGCTCATGGCTACAGTCACATTGGAAACGGATTTCTTCTTCGGAAAGACGCTTGTAGGCCTCGTCACCGTAGATTGCTTTGAGGAGGGCTTCGATATGGTCTTCACTTTCGAGAAGAGTTGAGATAGCTGGCATTTCTTGGATGCGTTTTTCAAAGCGAGCAATCTCTTCTTCCTTGGCTCCTGGCAAGACTTGGACTAGGAAACCACCTGCAACCTTGACCTTATCTTCTTCGTCTAAAAGGACATTGAGACCGACTGCTGAAGGAGTCTGTTGGCTTTCAGTCAGGTAAAAGGCAAGGTCTTCACCGATTTCCCCAGAAATGAGGGGAGTCATAGAGTTGTAAGGATTTCCAGTACCGTAGTCTGTGATAACGAGGAATTGACCATTTCCAACAAAAGGTCCGACTAGAACTTCACCAGTTGCAGTCTTTTTGATATCGACACCGGGATTTTGAACGTAACCTTTGACATTCCCCTTGGTATCAGCGACGGTGATAATCGCTCCTAGGGAGCTAGATCCCAGCACTTTAACTGTAAGTTTGGTATTTCCTTTTTCATTGGCTGCGAGAATCTGGCTAGCGATAAGAGTTCGACCAAGTGCTACAGTTGAGCTAGCTTGGGTTTGGTGTTTTTCTTGAGCAGTGCGGACGGTTTCTGTGCTGTCAAGGACAAAAGCACGAAAGGCGCCACTTTCTGATATAGTTTTAATAATTTTATCCATAGCTACTATTTTAGCATAAAAATGCTCAAAGGGGGAGCCGTGTGTTTGCTGATTTTCAGGATAATGAACCAGGAAATCAGCATGAAAATAAAAAGAGAAACAGATTATTTCAGCATTTGTAAGATTTATGCTATGCTTAAGGTAGAAAATGAAAGGGGTAACAAATGTATTTAGGAGACTTGATGGAAAAGGCCGAATCTGGCCAATTTTCAATCCTTTCCTTTCTATTACAAGAGTCTCAGACGACTGTCAAGGCTGTAATGGAGGAAACAGGATTTTCAAAAGCAACCCTAACCAAATATGTCACCCTGCTCAATGACAAGGCTTTGGATAGTGGCTTAGAGCTGACTATTCACTTAGAAGATGAAAATCTGCGTCTATCGATCGGTGCAACTACCAAGGGGAGAGATATCCGGAGCTTATTTTTAGAAAATGCCATAAAATACCAAATTTTAGTCTATCTTCTCTACCACCAACAGTTTTTAGCCCATCAGCTGGCTCAAGAATTGATGGTTAGCGAGGCTACGCTTGGTCGTCACTTGGCTGGTTTAAATCAGATTTTGTCAGAATTTGATTTATCCATCCAAAATGGACGTTGGCGAGGTCCAGAGCATCAGATTCGCTATTTCTATTTCTGTCTTTTCCGCAAGGTCTGGTCGAGTCAGGCATGGGAAGGCCATATGCAGAAACCAGAGAGAAAGCAGGATATTGCTACTCTAGAAGAAATCTGCGGTGCTAGCTTGTCTTCGGGCCAGAAATTGGATTTGGTTCTATGGGCTCATATCAGTCAACAGCGTCTTCGGGTCAATGCCTGTCAGTTCCAAGTGATAGAAGAGAAAATGCGAGGCTATTTTGACAATATTTTCTACCTTCGTTTGCTGAGAAAGGCTCCGTCCTTTTTTGCTGGGCAACACCTTCCTCTCGGAACTGAGGATGGTGAGATGATGATTTTCTTCTCTTTCCTCCTATCTCATCGCATTCTTCCTCTTCATACTATGGAGTATATCCTTGGTTTTGGAGGGCAGTTGGCAGATTTGCTGACGCAATTGATTCAAGAAATGAAGAAGGAGGAACTATTGGGGGACTATACAGAGGACCATGTCACTTATGAACTCAGTCAGCTTTGTGCTCAAGTCTATCTCTATAAGGGCTATATTTTACAGGATTGCTACAAGTACCAGTTAGAGAATCGTCATCCCTATTTGCTGATGGAACATGATTTTAGGGGAACGGCAGAGGAGATTTTTCATGCTCTACCTGCCTTTCAGCAGGGGACAGACTTAGATAAGAAGATTCTCTGGGAATGGCTCCAGTTGATGGAATATATGGCAGAAAATGGTGGTCAGCATATGCGGATTGGTCTGGATTTGACATCTGGTTTTCTTGTCTTTTCAAGGATGGCAGCCATTTTAAAACGGTATTTGGAATACAATCGTTTTATCACCATTGAAGCCTATGATCGAACTCGGCATTATGATTTGCTGGTTACCAATAACCCCATTCATAAGAAAGAACAAACACCAGTCTATTATTTAAAAAATGACTTGGATATGGAAGATTTGGCGGCTATTCGTCAGTTATTATTCACTTAAAAGGCTTGGTCGTTCCAGGTCTTTTTTGTGAAATTCACACAATCTCCTCACATTTTTTAAAAAATTAAAAAAAGTTGATGAACAAGAAAGCGCTTTATTTTGTATACTAGTTAGTGTAAAGAGGAGACATCCTCAAGATCATTATCAGGAGGACAGCACATGTCACAAGAAAAATACATTATGGCCATTGACCAGGGGACTACAAGCTCTCGTGCCATCATTTTCAACAAAAAAGGAGAAAAAGTTAGCTCGAGTCAAAAAGAGTTTACTCAGATTTTCCCTCAGGCAGGTTGGGTTGAGCACAATGCCAATGAAATTTGGAATTCCGTCCAGTCTGTTATTGCTGGAGCTTTCATCGAAAGTGGTGTCAAGCCAAGTCAAATCGAAGCAATCGGAATTACCAACCAACGTGAAACAACTGTCGTCTGGGATAAGAAAACAGGACTTCCTATCTACAACGCTATCGTTTGGCAGTCTCGCCAAACAGCCCCTTTGGCTGAGCAACTAAAAAGTCAAGGTTATGTGGAAAAATTCCATGAAAAGACTGGTTTGATCATCGATGCTTACTTCTCAGCGACTAAGGTTCGTTGGATTTTGGATCATGTAGAAGGCGCTCAAGAGCGAGCAGAAAAAGGGGAATTGCTCTTTGGTACCATTGATACTTGGTTGGTTTGGAAATTGACAGACGGTGCGGCTCACGTGACCGACTACTCAAATGCAGCTCGTACCATGCTTTATAACATTAAAGAACTCAAATGGGATGATGAGATTTTGGAAATCCTCAACATTCCTAAGGCTATGCTCCCAGAAGTTCGTTCTAACTCTGAAATCTACGGTAAGACAGCCCCATTCCATTTCTATGGTGGAGAAGTCCCAATCTCAGGTATGGCTGGGGACCAACAAGCAGCCCTCTTTGGACAGTTGGCCTTTGAACCAGGTATGGTCAAGAATACTTATGGAACAGGTTCTTTCATCATCATGAATACTGGTGAAGAGATGCAGTTGTCTGAGAACAACCTATTAACAACCATTGGTTACGGAATCAACGGCAAGGTTTACTATGCCTTGGAAGGTTCAATCTTCATCGCAGGAAGTGCCATTCAGTGGCTTCGTGATGGACTTCGCATGGTCGAAAATTCACCAGAATCTGAAAAATATGCCCGTGATTCTCACAACAACGATGAAGTTTATGTTGTTCCAGCCTTTACAGGTCTAGGAGCTCCATACTGGAACCAAAACGCTCGCGGTTCTGTCTTTGGCTTAACTCGTGGAACAACTAAAGAAGACTTTATCAAGGCAACTCTTCAATCTATCGCTTATCAAGTGCGTGACATCATCGACACCATGCAAGTGGATGCTCAGACAGCTATCCAAGTCTTGAAGGTGGATGGTGGTGCAGCTATGAACAACTTCCTCATGCAGTTCCAAGCTGACATTTTGGGAATCGATATCGCACGCGCCAAAAACTTGGAAACAACAGCTCTAGGTGCAGCCTTCCTAGCAGGTTTGTCAGTGGGCTATTGGAAGGACTTGGATGAGTTGAAACTCTTGAACGAGACAGGAGAACTCTTTGAGCCATCTATGAACGAATCGCGCAAGGAACAACTCTACAAGGGCTGGAAGAAGGCTGTAAAAGCAACCCAAGTCTTTGCGGAAATAGACGACTAATACTGGAAGAATAAAGTGACTTAGTTAGAAAGTGTGTAAAAATGGAATTTTCAAAGAAAACACGTGAATTATCAATTCAAAAAATGCAGGAACGTACCTTGGACCTCTTGATTATCGGTGGAGGAATTACAGGGGCTGGTGTAGCCTTGCAGGCAGCAGCTAGTGGTCTAGATACTGGTTTGATTGAAATGCAGGACTTCGCAGAAGGGACATCCAGCCGTTCAACAAAACTGGTTCACGGAGGACTACGTTACCTTAAGCAATTTGATGTAGAAGTGGTATCAGATACAGTTTCTGAACGTGCAGTGGTTCAACAAATCGCTCCACACATTCCGAAACCAGACCCAATGCTCTTGCCAGTTTACGATGAAGATGGAGCTACTTTTAGCCTCTTCCGTCTTAAAGTAGCTATGGATCTTTACGACCTCTTGGCAGGTGTCAACAACACACCAGCTGCTAACAAGGTTTTGAGCAAGGAAGAAGTCTTGGAACGCCAGCCAAACTTGAAGAAAGAAGGTTTGGTAGGAGGTGGAGTTTATCTTGACTTCCGTAACAACGATGCTCGTCTCGTGATCGAAAACATCAAACGTGCCAACCAGGACGGTGCCCTCATTGCTAACCACGTGAAGGCAGAAGGCTTCCTATTTGACGAAAGTGGCAAGATTACAGGTGTTGTAGCTCGTGATCTCTTGACAGACCAAGTCTTTGAAATCAAGGCCCGTCTGGTTATTAACACAACAGGTCCTTGGAGCGACAAGGTGCGCAATTTGTCTAATAAGGGAACACAATTCTCACAAATGCGTCCAACTAAGGGAGTTCACTTGGTAGTGGACTCAAGCAAGATCAAGGTTTCACAGCCAGTTTACTTTGACACTGGTTTGGGAGATGGTCGTATGGTCTTTGTTCTCCCGCGTGAAAACAAGACTTACTTTGGTACAACGGATACAGACTACACAGGGGATTTGGAACATCCAAAAGTGACTCAGGAAGATGTAGATTATCTACTTGGCATTGTCAACAACCGCTTCCCAGAAGCAAACATTACCATTGATGATATCGAAAGTAGCTGGGCAGGTCTTCGTCCATTGATCGCAGGCAATAGCGCTTCTGACTACAATGGAGGAAATAACGGAACCATCAGTGATGAAAGCTTTAACAACTTGATTGCGACTGTTGAATCTTATCTCTCTAAAGAAAAAACGCGTGAAGATGTTGAGTCTGCTGTCAGCAAGCTTGAAAGCAGTACCTCTGAGAAACATTTGGACCCATCTGCAGTTTCACGTGGTTCGAGCTTGGACCGAGATGACAATGGCCTCTTGACCCTTGCTGGTGGTAAAATCACAGACTACCGTAAGATGGCTGAAGGAGCTATGGAGCGCGTGGTTGACATCCTCAAAGCAGAATTTGACCGTAGCTTTAAACTCATCAATTCTAAGACTTACCCTGTTTCAGGTGGGGAATTGAACCCAGCAAATGTGGACTCAGAAATCGAAGCCTTTGCGCAACTTGGAGTGTCACGTGGATTGGATAGCAAGGAAGCTCACTATCTAGCAAATCTTTACGGTTCAAATGCACCGAAGGTCTTTGCCCTTGCTCACAGCTTGGAACAAGCGCCAGGACTCAGCTTGGCAGACACCTTGTCCCTTCACTATGCAATGCGCAATGAGTTGGCACTTAGCCCAGTTGACTTCCTTCTTCGTCGTACCAACCATATGCTCTTTATGCGTGATAGTTTGGATAGTATCGTTGAGCCAGTTTTGGATGAAATGGGACGATTCTATGACTGGACAGAAGAAGAAAAAGCAGGCTACCGTGCTGATGTCGAATCAGCTCTTGCTAACAACGATTTAGCAGAATTAAAAAATTAAGAAAAAATAAAAGAGGCGGAGGGCAGGACTCCTAGTCTACCCTCTCCTTCTTTTTAATGGAGACAGAAAGATGATGAATGAATTATTTGGAGAATTTTTAGGGACTTTAATCCTGATTCTTCTAGGAAATGGTGTTGTTGCAGGTGTGGTTCTTCCAAAAACCAAGAGCAACAGCTCAGGTTGGATTGTGATTACTATGGGTTGGGGGATTGCAGTTGCGGTTGCAGTATTTGTATCTGGCAAGCTCAGTCCAGCTCATTTAAACCCAGCTGTGACGATTGGTGTGGCCTTGAAAGGTGGTTTGCCTTGGGCTTCTGTTTTGCCTTATATCTTAGCCCAGTTCGCAGGGGCTATGCTGGGTCAGATTTTGGTTTGGTTGCAATTCAAACCTCACTATGAGGCAGAAGAAAATGCAGGAAATATTTTGGCTACTTTCAGCACAGGCCCAGCTATAAAAGATACTGTATCAAACTTGATTAGCGAAATCCTTGGCACCTTTGTATTGGTATTGACAATCTTTGCTTTGGGACTTTATGACCTTCAAGCAGGAATCGGAACCTTTGCAGTGGGAACTTTGATTGTCGGTATCGGTCTATCACTAGGTGGGACAACAGGTTATGCCTTGAACCCTGCACGTGACCTTGGACCTCGTATCATGCACAGTATCCTTCCAATTTCAAACAAGGGAGACGGAGACTGGTCTTATGCTTGGATTCCTGTTGTGGGTCCTGTTATCGGAGCAGCCTTGGCCGTTTTTGTATTCTCACTTTTCTAAGATATTAAAACTCAATTATTCATACTTCAATAAACACAACTTACAAAAAATGACCAAAATAAAGGAGTACTTTCTCACTTCATTTTGGTCATTTTGATTTTTTTAAGTTTGTATACTGGTGTTGATTACTATTTCAGCTAAAAAGTCAGAATCCTTCACCGGTTCCTTCATCAATTTTTTGTTCTTGAATTTTATTTATTGTGTGAATAATTTTGTCTCATTATTGGGGTTCAGTACTAAGAGTCAGTTGGATTTTTTATTTTAAGAAATAAAATAACAGAAGTATTTTTAGTTTTTAAATTATGATATAATGAATAAAGTTAACTATCCTTGGTAATATGATAGGGACTAATCCTAAAAAGATAAATCAAGAGATGAGAAAAAGAAAAAAGGAGTTTGGCTGGTATGAATTATTTCGAGGGGAATGAGTTTTTCCTTCTTTTGTTTGTAGTTTTACTGATTGGTTTTGTGGTAAACTTTTTTGAAAAACGTAAGGACTACTATATTTTGGTGCTCTCCCTCTTATTTGCAGGAGCTATTTATGGCAAGAGTAGAGCAATGATTGTCTATTTAATCTCCTTTGTAATTTATCAATATTTTCTGGTTTTCATAGCACAGAGGATAGAAACAAAGCGACTGAAACCTCTGGTTTTCCTTTCTATTTTTCCTTTGGTAATCAATAAAGTCTTTGCCCTGACTTCTCTGCATTTGTTGGCCTTTATTGGCATTTCTTACATGTCCTTTAAGACCATTCAGATCATGCTGGAGATATCGGATGGCTTGATTAAAGAAAAGATTAGCATAAAAGACTACCTGCAATTTTTACTTTTTTTCCCTACAGTTAGTGCTGGTCCGATTGATCGGAGTAGGAGATTTTTAAAAGAGATAAACGAGATCATGCCTCGAAAAGAGTATCTAGAGTTGGCAGGTGACGGTGTGTATCGTATCGTTCTAGGCCTTCTTTACAAGGTTGTTTTATCAACCTATGTTTACCAGATGTTACTCGCTCTAAATAATACTGGCACAGTCATTTACTCAATCAAGTATATGTACCTCTATACCTTGTATCTGTTCTTCGACTTTGCAGGCTATAGTCTAATGGCCGTTGGAAGTAGCAACATTTTAGGTATTCAGACACCGATGAACTTTAACAAACCTTTCTTGAGTGTCGATATCAAGGATTTCTGGACCAGATGGCATATCACCTTGTCGACCTGGCTGAGGGATTTTGTATTTTCAAGAGTATTGATGCAGGTTATCAGGAAAAAATGGTTTAAAAATAGACTACACAATGCAACCTATGCCTATATGGTCAATATGTTGGCCATGGGTTTTTGGCATGGTCTTAGTGTTAGCTACATTGTTTATGGTTTTTATCATGGTGTCTTGATGGCTGGATTTGAAGTGTATCAAAAGAAAAGCACTTTTTATAAGAAAAATAAAAACAAAAATTGGTATAAACTACTAAGTTGGTTTGTGACCATGAATTTGGTTATGATTGGTTTCTTTATCTTTTCAGGTGAACCCTATAAAATCTTACTGACGATTTTAAAGAGATAAGAAATTGAAAAGAGATTGGACGGATCGAAGGGATAGGATAAAACGAGATGATTAAACTAAAAGCATTTTTGCTATCGCTTGTGCTCGTAATTGCGACGCTTGCCCTTTTAAATGTGACATACGTCAAGAAGATTGATGATTATTATAAAGTAAAGGATAACAGTATTCGCTATAGCACTTCGTATGAAAAGTATAAAAGTAGAGATATTCTGACAAGCAATATTACTCCCAATACATTTGTTTTATTGGGATCATCTGAGTTGGTTGCGACGATAAATGAAGACTATCATCCCAATAAAATTTTTAACTACAACGATTTTAATATCATGCAGATTGGGACCAGTTATTCACAAAACATCATTCAGGCTACGACCTTGGGTTCTATTGAAGGATCTATGACTAAGCGAAAAGTGGCTATAATAGAATCGGTTCAGTGGTTTGAAAAAGATGGGACTCATCAAGATGCCTTTTTGAACAAGGCTTCTCAGGAACATATTTTCCATATGCTAGGTAATGATAAGATTAGTAAGGAAACGAAAGAAAAACTAATCAATCGCATTATCGAAATTACCAAGGGGAACAAGCAACAAAATGACATCTACAAAAAATACAAAAGTTATTTCATAGATGAGAAAGGAACGATTGTTGATAAAAAACTATTAGAGTTCGATAACGCGATTTATTCCTTTAAACTCAAACAGACTTTTTATCAAAAACATGCCAAATCAGATTATCCTTTACTAGGAGATAAAACTCCAGACTATGATTGGCGGCAGCTGACGGATCAGTTTGTAGAAGAGGTCAAAAAGAAAACAAACAACAATGACTATGCTGTTGATAACAACTACTACAATACCTACTTGAAAGATCGCTATGCATCCTTGAAAGATTCCAATAAAGATTTGAGCTATTTGGAGTCACCAGAGTATTCAGATATGAAACTTTTCTTGACAGTTGCTAAGGAATTGGGAATTGAAGTTGAGGTCATTATTTTCCCAGTAAATGGGAAATGGAATGACTATACTGGTGTCTCAAGAGAGATGCGAGAAAAAACTTATAAAAAAATTGAAGATGTTGCGAAAAGTCATGGTGCAACAGTACTAAACTATGGAAACAGAGAGTATGATGATTACTTTTTATTTGATGTGATGCATGTTGGGGTGAAAGGATGGATGGAAGTTGAAAAAGAACTTTACAAATTTGCAAACCAAGATAACTAACACACACCGTTTAATCTTGTGGACGTTGTTTTTCTATACGGTTATCTTAAGCATCGTGATTTATTGTTTTGTGACCGATTTTTCGAACATTCAAGAATTTATCTATAGTGAATTTTAGGATTACATACTATAAAAAACTCTAGATAAAGGGAACTGCACCGATAAAGTGAGACATAAGATAAGGCTCTATAATATTTATAGTGGAGACATCCTCTATAGGTAGTATGGAGCCTACTTTATTGTAGCCCCATATAATTTATACTGAAAAGCATTCAATCTATCATTAGAAAGAATCATATGGAACAAATTAATATTACTGAAACGTAGTGAAAATAGACGGGTAAACAATTGAAAAACTAGTCTATAAAATGGTATAATAGCAGAAAAATAAATTAGTAAGAAATTGATTTTATTTTAGCGAAAAATTACAGAAATGAATGGTTTTTCTTGATGAAACAGAGAAAAGAATTGTACCTCTTTTTTGGTCGGACAGCCTTGTATTTTATTATCTTTCTTGGGCTACTTTACTTTTTTAGCTATCTTGGTCAGGGTCAAGGAAGCTTTATCTATAATGAATTTTAACTTGAAGGAGAATCCTTATTATGTCAAATAAACCAATAGTAGATATGATTGAAACTATTGAGCATTTTGCTCAGACCCAGCCTAGCTATCCTGTTTACAATGTTTTGGGGCAGGAACACACTTATGGAGATTTGAAAGCTGATTCGGATAGTTTGGCTGCAGCCATTGACCAACTAGATTTACCTGAGAAGTCTCCTGTGGTTGTTTTTGGTGGCCAAGAATATGAAATGTTGGCAACCTTTGTAGCGCTGACTAAGTCGGGGCATGCCTACATTCCAATTGACAGCCATTCGGCCTTGGAGCGAGTTTCAGCTATTTTAGAAGTAGCAGAGCCAAGCTTGATTATTGCTATCTCAGACTTTCCATTGGAGCAGGTTTCTACACCGATGATGACTCTAGCTCAGGTTCAAGAAGCCTTTGCTCAGGGGAATAATTATGAGATCACGCATCCAGTCAAGGGCGATGATAATTACTACATCATCTTTACTTCTGGTACGACTGGTAAGCCAAAGGGAGTGCAGATTTCACATGATAACCTCCTCAGCTTTACCAACTGGATGATTACGGACAAGGAATTTGCGACACCGAATCGTCCGCAAATGCTGGCTCAGCCACCTTATTCTTTTGATCTGTCTGTCATGTACTGGGCTCCGACCTTGGCACTGGGTGGTACGCTTTTCGCTCTTCCTTCAGCTATTACTCAGGACTTTAAGCAACTCTTTGCGACCATCTTTTCATTGCCAATCGCTATCTGGACCTCAACCCCTTCTTTTGCAGATATGGCTATGTTATCAGAAGACTTTAATAGCGAGAAAATGCCTGGAATTACGCATTTCTACTTTGATGGCGAAGAGTTGACGGTCAAAACGGCTCAAAAACTGCGTGAGCGTTTCCCGAATGCCCGTATTATCAATGCTTACGGCCCAACAGAAGCGACAGTAGCCCTATCAGCAGTTGCTGTGACAGACGAGATGTTGGCGACTCTCAAACGCCTACCAATCGGCTATACCAAGGCCGACTCTCCAACCTTTATCATTGATGAGGACGGCAAGAAACTGTCAAATGGTGAACAGGGAGAAATTATTGTTTCTGGACCAGCCGTTTCAAAAGGTTATATGAATAATCCTGAAAAAACGGCAGAAGCCTTCTTTGAGTTTGAAGGTCTACCAGCCTACCATACAGGAGATGTGGGAACTATGACAGATGAGGGCTTGCTTCTCTACGGCGGACGCATGGACTTCCAGATTAAGTTCAACGGTTACCGCATTGAGTTAGAAGATGTCTCTCAAAACCTCAATAAGTCTCGCTTTATCGAGTCTGCTGTAGCTGTGCCACGTTATAATAAAGACCACAAGGTGCAAAATCTATTGGCTTATGTCATCTTGAAAGACGGTGTTCGTGAGCAGTTTGAGCGTGATATCGATATTACCAAGGCTATCAAGGAAGATTTAACAGATATCATGATGTCCTACATGATGCCGTCTAAATTCCTTTATCGAGACAGTTTGCCACTGACTCCAAATGGAAAGATTGACATCAAAGGATTGATTAACGAGGTGAACAAGAGATGATGGAGTTCTTTCAACAGCTTCCTCATTTAGAGCCATATGGGAATCCTCAGTATTTTGTCTATGTGATTGCTGCAACCTTGCCCATCTTTATCGGCCTCTTTTTCAAGAAACGCTTTGCCTGGTACGAGGTATTGGTTAGTCTCTTCTTTATCGTCACCATGTTGGTAGGTGGGAAGACCAATCAGTTGGTTGCCTTGGGTATTTACCTTTGCTGGGAAATATTGCTCGTACTCTTCTACAAGCATTATCGAAAAAGTAAGGATGGCAAGTGGGTCTTCTACCTAGTTAGTTTTCTGTCCCTCCTTCCGATTATCTTTGTCAAGGTGCAGCCGGCTATCAATGGAACGCAGTCTTTGCTTGGCTTTTTGGGAATTTCTTACCTGACCTTTCGTTCGGTTGGGATTATCATCGAGCTGAGAGATGGAGTGATTAAGGATTTTACCCTCTGGGAATTCCTCCGATTCCTTCTCTTCATGCCAACTTTCTCGAGTGGCCCAATCGATCGCTTTAAGCGTTTTAATGAAAATTATCAGACCATTCCTGAGCGGGATGAGTTGATGGATATGCTGGATGAATCTGTTCGCTATATCATGTGGGGATTTTTGTACAAGTTTATCCTGGCTCATGTTTTAGGAGAAACTTTACTACCTCCTCTGAAGAATCTAGCCCTGCAGTCAGGTGGCTTCTTTAACCCCTATGCCTTGGCAGTTATGTATACCTTTGGTTTGGAGCTTTTCTTTGATTTTGCAGGTTACTCTATGTTTGCCTTGGCTATCTCAAACTTAATGGGAATCCGTAGCCCCATCAACTTTAATAAGCCTTTTTTATCAAGGGATTTAAAAGAGTTTTGGAATCGTTGGCATATGAGCCTTTCTTTCTGGTTCCGTGACTTTGTCTTTATGCGAATGGTGATGGTGTTGACCAGAAAGAAGGTCTTTAAGAATCGTAATGTAACCTCAAGCGTGGCCTATATTGTAAATATGCTGATTATGGGATTTTGGCACGGTGTGACCTGGTACTATATCGCCTATGGACTCTTTCATGGGATTGGGCTGGTAATCAATGACGCCTGGGTTCGCAAGAAAAAGACGCTCAATAAGGAGCGGAAAAAAGCAGGGGAAGCTGCTCTACCTGAGAATCGCTGGATTCAGTTGCTTGGCATGGTTGTCACCTTCCATGTCGTCATGCTGTCATTCTTAATCTTTTCTGGATTTTTGAATGATTTATGGTTTAAAAAATAAAAGGATATAAAAAATGGATATCAAATCAGAAGTTATTGAAATTATTGATGAGTTGTTTATGGAAGATGTTTCTGACATGATGGATGAAGATCTTTTTGATGCCGGTGTCTTGGATAGTATGGGAACGGTTGAGTTGATTGTGGAGATTGAAAACCGTTTTGACATTCGTGTCCCTGTAACAGAGTTTGGTCGCGACGACTGGAATACAGCCAATAAAATCATAGCTGGTATTGTGGAGCTACAAAATGCTTAAACGCTTATGGATGATCTTCGGACCGGTCTTGATAGCTGGTTTGTTGGTTTTTCTTCTCATTTTCTTTTATCCTACTAGTAAAAGTTATAATTTATCAGAAGAAAAACGATATGCAGCAGCGATTAGTACACAAAGTTTTAGAGAAAGATTTCAGAAGGTGAGAGCTCTTTCGGATCCAAGTCTACGATTCATTCCCTTTTTTGGTTCTAGTGAGTGGATTCGATTTGATAGTATGCATCCAGCTGTTTTAGCGGAGAAGTACAATCGTTCGTATAGACCCTATTTTTTAGGACAAGCGGGAGCAGCTTCTTTAAATCAGTACTTTGGTATGCAGCAAATATTGCCAGAGCTAGAAAATAAACAGGCTGTTTTTGTTATTTCTCCTCAGTGGTTTACAGAAACGGAGTATGAACCTGCAGTTTTTCGTAGGTATTTTAACACGGATCAATTGGGCGCTTTTTTGGAAAATCAGTCTGGAGATGTGTCAAGTCGTTACGCCGCTTCGCGTTTAATGAAAAAGTATCCTAATGTAGTATTAGGAGATATAGTCAAAAAAATAACCGAGAGTGAGCGACTTTCGGAAATAGATAAGACACTCATAGATACATTAGCACGATTCAACGAAAAACAATCATTTCTATTTGGACAAGTGTCAGTGAATGATGGAGAAAAATATAGAGATCGTGTGGAGAAGTATCTGAAAGACTTACCAGATAAATTTTCCTACGATGCATTGAGAGAAATCGCTGTAAAAGATGCTGAAGCAAATACCACGAATAATGATATGGGGATGGATAATCATTTCTATGATACGCAAGTAAAGAAAGATTTAAAAAAGTGGAAGGATTATCAGAAAAATTATAATTTTCTAAAATCATCTGAATATAATGACTTGCAATTAGTCTTAAATCAATTTGCTAATTCAAAAGTGAATGTATTGTTTGTGATTCAACCGGTTAATAAAAAATGGATGGATTATACAGGATTAAATCAAGATATGTATCAACATGCAGTTGAAAAGATTCGTTACCAATTAGAAAGTCAAGGTTTTACTAATATAGCAGATTTTTCAAAAAATGGTGCTGAACCTTATTTTGTAAAAGATACAATTCATATTGGTTGGTTGGGTTGGTTGGCTTTTGACAAGGCAGTTGATCCTTTCCTATCCAATCCCACACCAGCTCCGACTTACCATCTGAATGAGCGCTTTTTCAGCAAAGACTGGGCACTTTATGATGGAGACATCAAGGAATTTCAATAGATAATAGTATGGAAGAGTTCAAGAATGAAACTGGTTTTCACGTTTTTTCTTGACTCTTTTTTTGGTTGTGATATAATTAACCAGTAAATAATTTCAAAGAATAGTATTTTTCTCTTAAAAAGAGAAGTCCAAAAGGAAAGGAGTAACACATGAGACAGCTAGCGAAGGATATCGATGCCTTTTTGAATGAGGTGATTTTGCAGGCGGAAAACCAGCATGAAATCCTAATAGGTCATTGCACTAGCGAGGTAGCTCTAACCAATACTCAGGAGCATATCCTCATGCTATTGTCAGAGGAATCTTTAACCAATTCAGAGTTGGCCCGTCGTCTCAATGTCAGTCAGGCGGCAGTTACCAAGGCTATTAAGTCTTTGGTCAAGGAAGGAATGTTGGAGACATCTAAAGATCCTAAGGATGCGCGTGTGATTTTTTATCAATTGACTGACTTGGCTCGTCCAATTGCTGAGGAGCACCATCATCACCATGAGCATACGCTTTTAACCTATGAACAAGTGGCGACTCAGTTTACTCCAAATGAACAAAAAGTGATTCAGCGGTTTTTGACTGCTTTAGTAGGAGAAATCAAATAATGAGATATATTACGGTAGAGGATTTGTCCTTCTATTATGATAAGGAGCCTGTTCTTGAACATATCAATTATAGTGTTGATAGTGGGGAATTTGTTACCTTGACAGGGGAAAATGGAGCGGCTAAGACGACACTGATCAAGGCCAGTCTTGGGATTCTTCAACCACGCATTGGTAAGGTGACCATTTCAAAGACAAATACCCAGGGTAAGAAATTGAGAATAGCTTATCTACCTCAACAGATTGCCAGTTTTAACGCTGGTTTTCCAAGTACGGTTTATGAATTTGTCAAGTCGGGACGCTACCCACGAAAGGGTTGGTTCCGTCGTTTAAATGCTCATGATGAGGAGCATATCAAGGCCAGTCTGGATTCAGTTGGCATGTGGGAGCACAGAGACAAACGCTTGGGTTCTCTTTCTGGGGGGCAAAAGCAACGGGCGGTAATCGCGCGTATGTTTGCTTCTGACCCTGATGTATTTATCCTAGATGAGCCGACAACGGGGATGGATGCAGGAAGTAAAAATGAATTTTACGAACTCATGCACCACAGCGCCCATCATCATGGCAAGGCTGTTTTGATGATTACCCATGACCCTGAAGAAGTTAAGGACTATGCGGACCGCAATATTCATCTAGTCCGTAACCAAGACTCGCCATGGCGTTGTTTTAACGTTCATGAGAATGACCAGGAGGTGGGCCATGCTTAGTTTATTATCTTATGACTTTATGCAACGTGCCTTTCTGGCGGTTATTGCTATGAGTCTTTTCTCGCCAGTTCTTGGAACCTTCCTTATCTTGCGTCGTCAGAGTTTGATGAGTGATACTCTTAGCCACGTCTCGCTTTCAGGTGTAGCCTTTGGTCTGGTACTGGGGATTTCGCCAACTATTTCCACTATTGCTATTGTCTTGATTGCGGCAGTCTTCCTGGAGTATCTCCGTACGGTTTACAAGAGCTTTATGGAAATCGGGACAGCTATCCTCATGTCAACGGGTCTGGCTGTTTCTCTGATTGTCATGAGCAAGGGTAAAAGCTCGAGTTCTATGAGTTTGGACCAGTACCTTTTCGGCTCAATCGTGACTATTAGCGAAGAGCAGGTCATTTCCCTCTTTGTCATTGCGGCGGTTGTCTTGATTTTGACCTTCCTCTTCCTTCGTCCTATGTATATCCTGACCTTTGATGAGGATACGGCTTTTGTGGATGGCTTGCCAGTTCGTACCATGTCCATTCTTTTTAACATGGTGACGGGGGTGGCCATTGCCCTTATGATTCCAGCTGCGGGAGCTCTTCTGGTATCGACCATTATGGTCTTGCCAGCTAGTATTGCCCTGCGTCTGGGGAAAAACTTTAAATCGGTTATGCTGCTTGCCAGTGCTATTGGATTTTTGGGAATGGTAGCAGGACTTTACATTTCCTACTATGCAGAAACACCTGCAAGTGCAAGTATTACCATTATTTTTGTAACTGTTTTCTTGCTAATCAGTTTAGTAAGACGTTTTATCAAATAGGAGATGAACATGAAAAAAATTAGCTTATTACTCGCCAGTCTATGTGCCTTGTTTTTAGTGGCTTGTTCCAATCAAAAGCAGGCAGATGGCAAACTAAATATTGTGACAACCTTTTACCCTGTCTATGAATTTACCAAGCAAGTCGCAGGAGATATGGCTAATGTAGAGCTCCTAATCGGTGCTGGTACAGAACCCCATGAATATGAACCGTCTGCCAAGGCAGTTGCCAAAATCCAAGATGCAGATACCTTCGTTTATGAAAATGAAAACATGGAAACATGGGTTCCTAAATTGCTAGATACTTTGGATAAGAAAAAGGTGAAAACCATCAAGGCGACAGGCGATATGTTGCTCTTGCCAGGTGGTGAGGAAGAAGAGGGAGACCATGATCATGGAGAAGAAGGCCATCACCATGAGTTCGATCCCCATGTTTGGTTATCACCAGTTCGTGCTATTAAACTAGTAGAGCATATCCGTGACAGTTTATCAGCAGATTATCCTGATAAAAAAGAGACCTTTGAGAAGAATGCTGCTGCCTATATCGAAAAATTACAAGCCTTGGATAAGGCTTATGCAGAAGGCTTGTCTCAAGCCAAACAAAAGAGCTTTGTAACGCAGCACGCAGCCTTTAACTATCTCGCCTTGGACTATGGACTCAAACAAGTCGCAATCTCAGGCCTTTCTCCAGATGCAGAGCCATCAGCAGCTCGCTTGGCAGAATTGACAGAGTACGTCAAGAAAAATAAAATTGCCTATATCTACTTTGAAGAAAATGCCTCACAGGGCCTTGCTAACACACTTTCAAAAGAAGCAGGTGTTAAAACAGATGTCCTTAATCCTTTAGAAAGTCTGACAGAAGAGGACACCAAGGCTGGAGAAAATTACATCTCCGTGATGGAGAAAAACCTCAAGGCTTTGAAACAAACAACGGATCAAGAAGGCCCAGCAATCGAGCCTGAAAAGGCAGAGGATACCAAGACAGTCCAAAATGGTTACTTTGAGGATGCAGATGTCAAGGATCGCACCTTGAGTGACTATGCAGGTAACTGGCAATCAGTTTATCCTTTCCTTGAAGATGGTACTTTTGATCAAGTGTTTGATTACAAGGCTAAGTTGACAGGTAAGATGACCCAGGCTGAGTACAAGGCCTACTATACAAAAGGCTATCAGACAGATGTGACTAAGATTAATATCACTGATAACACTATGGAATTTGTTCAAGGTGGACAAAGCAAGAAATTCACCTACAAGTATGTTGGTAAGAAAATCTTGACTTACAAGAAAGGCAATCGTGGCGTGCGTTTCCTCTTTGAAGCGACAGATGCTGACGCTGGACAATTCAAGTATGTTCAGTTTAGTGACCACAATATCGCCCCAGTTAAGGCAGAACATTTCCATATCTTCTTTGGAGGCACAAGCCAAGAAGCCCTCTTTGAAGAAATGGATAACTGGCCAACCTACTACCCAGATAACCTATCTGGACAAGAAATCGCCCAAGAAATGTTGGCGCATTGATGAGAAACCGACTAGTTCATAGGAGCTAGTCGGTTTTTGGATACTAGATAGCTAACTGCATTATAGACCTTTCAGAACTTTAAACAATAAATAAAACTCTTGAAATATTTGGGCTTATATGTTAGAATAATTTTAACGGACAAGGTTCATTAGAACACCAAAGCCCCTAACTACTGCCATAGTTAAGGGCTTTTTTGACGTATCTTAGAGATTTAACGGGTGTTGATAGGCTAGTCACTCGGTCTACTTCTTACCATCTAGCCATTTGCAGACGAAATACAAGATAATTCCTGCTATGACGTCCGCTATAATAGTAAGAACGAGCTCTGGGGCAAGGTTCATTAGTTTCACCTCCTCTCACGAACCGTAAGGAACGTAATCGGTAACCGATGACAAAAATAGTATACCACACTACATTCAGATCATCAACATTGCTTAATGATTGAACTATATCTGTTCTACTTGTTTTGTTTGCTGATGGAAAATGATCTCATAAATAATAGTCAAATTCCACTCCTTTTAAAAATATTTGTTAGATATTTCACAAATGATTGAAAACGAATACAAAAAGTAATATAATGATGTTAAATATATAGCGCGAAGGCGCAGGAGGAAAATTATATGGCTACATTTTATGTTCCGGCAGTCAACCTTATTGGAAAAGGTGTTGTAAATGAAGTGGGTCCTTATATCAAGGAACTTGGCTATAAAAAGGCACTTTTGGTGACAGATAAGTTTATCGAAGGAAGTGACATTTTGCCTAAGGTTTTAAAACCGCTAGATACAGAAGGAATCGAATATGTCATCTTTAGCGATGTAGAGCCAAACCCTACTTGTAAGAATGTCACAGATGGGGTAGCTGCTTTGGAAGAACATGGATGTGATTTTATCATCAGTCTTGGTGGGGGCTCTCCACAGGATGCAGCTAGTTGTATCTCTATCATGGCTACAAATGGTGGAAAACCACAGGATTATGAAGGGCTTCATAAGTCTGCTAAAAAAGGCTTGCCAGTTGTAGCTATCAATACTACTGCAGGTACATCAGCAGAAATTACCATTAACTATGTGATTACCGACGAAGAACGCAAGGTTAAGATGGTAATGGTTGACAAGAATAGCCTTGCTCTTATCTCTGTTAATGACCCTGAATTGATGATTTCAAAACCTCAAGCCTTGACTGCTGCGACAGGTATGGATGCTCTGACTCACGCTGTTGAAGCTTTGGTAACACCTGGTGCTTATGATGTAACCAAGAAACTGTCTATTGGTGCTATTGAGCTTATCAAGGAATACCTTCCTCGCGCTGTAGCAAATGGACACGATATTGAAGCGCGTGAAGGTATGGTCAATGCTATTTTCCTTGGTGGTATGAGCTTTAACAATGCTGGTCTTGGTTATGTTCACTCAATGGCTCATCAACTCGGTGCAGTATATAACTTGCCACACGGTGTTTGCTGTGCCATGTTGCTACCAGTTATAGAACGTGAAAATGCTAAACGTGTACCAGAAGCTTTCCGCAATGTTGCTAAGGCCTTGGGACTCCATGTAGAGGATAAATCAGATGAAGAGTGTGCCGATTATGCGATTGCTGAGATTGAGAAGCTTTCTGAGACAGTAGGTATTCCTAAGAAATTGACTGAACTTGGTATTGAAGAAAAAGATTTCGACTTTGAATACCTTTCTAAGAATGCCTTGATTGATGCCTGCGCACCAGGAAACCCATTTATGCCAACCTTAGAAGAAACGATTGCCTTTTATAAAGAGTTGTTTTAGCAAGAGATTTGACGACAATGTGACAATTCACCTCTAATTATTGACATTTCAGGAAAAATTGCAGTAAAAACTGCACATCCTTCTTTAAATGTGCTATAATACAGAAAAAAATAATGATGGAGGTCGTCGCGATGGTAACAACATTTTTGATGATTTTTGTGGTGGTTTGTGTGCTCCTATTGGTGATAGTCACACTGAGTACAGTTTATGTGGTTCGTCAACAGTCGGTGGCGATTATTGAACGCTTTGGGAAATACCAAAAGGTTGCCAATAGCGGTATTCACATCCGCTTGCCTTTTGGGATTGACTCGATTGCAGCGCGGATTCAGTTGCGCTTGTTGCAAAGCGATATTGTGGTTGAGACTAAGACCAAGGACAATGTGTTCGTTATGATGAATGTAGCGACTCAGTACCGTGTTAATGAGCAGAGCGTAACAGATGCCTACTATAAACTCATGCGTCCAGAATCTCAGATTAAATCTTATATCGAAGATGCTCTTCGCTCTTCTGTTCCCAAATTAACCTTGGATGAATTGTTTGAGAAAAAAGATGAGATTGCCCTTGAAGTTCAACACCAAGTAGCAGAAGAAATGACTACTTACGGTTATATTATCGTGAAAACCTTGATTACCAAGGTCGAACCAGATGCAGAAGTCAAGCAATCCATGAATGAAATCAATGCGGCGCAGCGCAAGCGGGTCGCAGCGCAAGAATTGGCGGAAGCCGACAAGATTAAAATCGTCACTGCAGCTGAAGCCGAAGCAGAAAAAGACCGCCTCCATGGTGTGGGGATTGCCCAACAGCGTAAGGCGATTGTGGATGGATTGGCAGAGTCTATCACCGAACTCAAGGAAGCCAATGTTGGCATGACAGAAGAACAAATCATGTCCATACTCTTGACCAACCAGTATTTGGATACCTTGAATACCTTTGCCTCTAAAGGAAATCAAACGATCTTTTTACCAAATACGCCAAATGGTGTGGATGATATCCGTACACAAATCTTGTCAGCCCTTCGCGCTGAGAAGAAATAATAGACTAAAGAGCTTGGCAACAGGCTCTTTTTTAGTTATGGTGAGAGATGAATCTTAGCTTAAATAAGACTATTCACAAGAGTTACTAACAGATTGTGGATAAGTGTGGATAACTGTCAGTGTTCTGCTGCTACTATTAGTTCACTGAATCTATTTAATAGACCAAACACATATTATTTCCTATAAATTTGGAAGTTAAAAACACTTTAAGTTAGTTATTAACAAATTGTGGAAAAACTTGTGAATTGCTATGGGGATAGAGTGTAGGTCTACTATCTGACAAGCAGATAGATATCTAATACTCTCATTTTTATAATAGATGATATAGAGTGTTTCTCGTGAAACATAAAATTTCTGTACATTTTCCTATTTATACCTGATCTAGTTACACAAATTAATGCTAAAATAAAAGAGAGGTGTTATTTCCGTAAAACTTGGAAAAGGTTGCTACAGGAATATACAGATTTCTAAAAAAGAAACGTTAGCGGAATGGCAGATGTGATTTTATGGAGTTTTGATTTCGAAAACGATCATGCCCATGCTTTTCATGGATAATATTGCCTAGATAGATGAAGATTTGTACTATTTCAGTTTTTTCAGCGATGATGGAGAAGAGCACTACACAGAAAATATCTATTTGGAGATTCTAAGTGTTAAACAAAAATTTAAGTTTATTTTTGACTTTGGTGATGACTGATGTATTGAACATGAAGTGTTAAGAGAAGTCGAGATAGAAGATGAAGAATCGTAAGATGAGTAGTTAAGAAATCTAAAAAATTTAATTTCAGTCTAGATAGGCCTAGTATTCTAATGAGATGGCTTATTGTTGCTTGCTAGATCAGTTGCTAAATCGGTAGTTAAGATTAAGTTTTATTTTTTCAAACTTCAATCCTGCTATGCGTTTTATGTTATCCATAGTATTCTAGCGACTCTACCATTTTTGCTGACTTTTTTACATAGGGTGTTTGGTTAAATACTGGGTCGAGAGTTAGGGATTATAGTTTATCAAATTTATAAGTGAGTTTCAGGAGGAAAATGAGAATGACACCATTAAAATGGTTTGCAGGAGCAAGCGAAAGGCGTTGTGAAGCGATGACTATCCTAGATCATTTACTAGAAGACATAAAGGATACGCCTCAGCTGACTCCCTTGAAAAATCAGTTAGTGAGTTATAAAAAACGATTAAAGGACGATGGGACCTCTATTCCGTTTATATTGAGCCAAATGAATGTTGATATCTCACGTGTGTTGATTGATAATAAGTTGATTTTGTCAGAAAGTCAAGCTGAGCAGATCAAAAAATTGAGAGAACTATCTGCAATTCGCTATGGTTACTGAATTGCAGGGATATGCCTCTTTCTACAATTTCCAGTCAAATAAATTGCATTCGCTTTCTCAAGCAGGTATACTAGTATAGTTAGATGAAAAATTCTGAAAATTTAAGAATAGAAAAGAGAACAAATCTTATGGCAAAAGATATTCGTGTCTTACTTTACTACCTTTACACTCCAATTGAAAATGCAGAGCAATTTGCTGCAGACCACTTGGCTTTCTGTAAATCAATCGGCCTTAAAGGCCGTATCCTAGTCGCTGACGAGGGAATTAACGGAACAGTTTCAGGGGATTATGAAACAACTCAAAAATACATGGACTACGTTCACAGCCTCCCAGGCATGGAAGACCTCTGGTTCAAGATTGACGAAGAAAATGAACAAGCCTTCAAGAAGATGTTTGTTCGTTACAAGAAAGAGATTGTCCACCTTGGTTTGGAAGACAACGACTTTGACAACGACATCAACCCACTTGAAACAACAGGTGCTTACTTGTCTCCAAAAGAGTTCAAAGAAGCCCTTCTTGACGAAGATACCGTTGTCCTTGACACACGTAACGATTATGAGTACGACCTAGGACATTTCCGTGGGGCTATCCGCCCAGATATCCGTAACTTCCGTGAGTTGCCACAATGGGTCCGTGACAATAAGGAAAAATTCATGGACAAGCGTGTCGTGGTTTACTGTACAGGTGGGGTTCGCTGTGAGAAATTCTCAGGCTGGATGGTCCGTGAAGGTTACAAAGATGTCGGCCAATTGCACGGTGGAATCGCAACTTACGGTAAAGACCCAGAAGTCCAAGGTGAGCTTTGGGATGGAAAAATGTACGTCTTTGACGAGCGTATTGCCGTAGATGTTAACCATGTCAACCCAACTATCGTAGGAAAAGACTGGTTTGATGGAACACCATGTGAACGTTATGTCAACTGTGGAAATCCATTCTGTAACCGTCGTATCTTGACATCAGAAGAAAATGAAGACAAGTACCTTCGTGGATGCTCACACGAGTGCCGTGTTCACCCACGTAACCGCTATGTTTCAGAAAATGAATTGACACAAGCTGAAGTTGTCGAGCGTCTAGCCGCTATCGGTGAAAGCTTGGATCAAGCAGCTACTGTATAAGATTAAACAGTCCTTAGGGGCTGTTTTTCTATGCTTTTTACTCAAAAATCTAAAGTTTGTTTCTGTATCTTTCAAGAAAATAAGGTATACTATATGTAAACGATTTCAAAGGAGTACAGTTATGACGAAAACATTTTTTATTCCAAATAAACAGAGCATTTTAGGAGAACAGGAAATTTTGACTGCCAAGTCCGTCTTGGCCTTGCTAGATGGTTTGGAGTCACATAGCTATGATGCTGTCTATCTCCGTCAGCCTCTTAATCGTCTCGAGTATATAGAGTGTGCGATAGTGGGGCAATCACAATTTCTATTTAAGGTCAGTTATGCTGATGGTCAAAAGGCTTACCGTGTCGATCTTCCTGAGCTACTCACGAAGACAGACTGGGAGATCATCAAGTCATTTTTAGATGCTCTGCTTGCTTACACAGGAACTGAGATTGAAGAACTAGATGGTTTTGATTTTGAAGCTTATTTCCAAGCAAGTATTCAAGTCCATCTGGCAGACACTGCAGCGCATTTTACGATTTGCCAAGGAATTTTTAATCCTGTTTTCTTTAGTCATGAGGATTTGAAAAGCTTTTTAGAGGAAGATGGCTTGGCTCAGTTTGAAGCGCGTGTGCGTGCGATTCAAGAGACAGATGCTTACTTTGCAAGAGTTTCCTTCTATCAGGATGGAGAAGGACAAGTTCACGGTGTTTACCATCTGGCTCAAGGAGTCAAGACAGTATTGTCGAGAGAACCATTTGTTCCTGCTGCCTATATTGAGCAATTGGTGGATAAGGAAGTGCAGTGGGAGATTGACTTGGTTCAAATTACAGGAGATGGCTCTAAACCAGAAGACTATGAAGCCATTGCCCGCCTAGACTATGCAAAATTCCTAGAGTCATTACCATCAGCATCTTACCACCAACTAGATGCCAATCAATTAGAAGTACAACCCATCCTGGGAGAAGATTTTAAAACATTAGCACAAGAAGAGTAAAGTAGAAGCAGGTCAATCGACTTGCTTTTTGGCATAGAAAAAATCCTGCCATGGAAGACAGGATTAAAGTTTAAAGAAAGGCCAAGATACGGAGATAATCTCCAATCAGTGCCACTTCAGCTACAAAGAAGAGGAGGATAATGACTCCGTTCACAAGGACAGACAAGAATAATTGATAGAAGGAGTCGGTTTCACTTGCTTGACTAGGTCTTGTAATGATATGGAGGCTAGCAAGTAGAATGATTCCAATGCTAATCACACACAAGAGGGCTGTAAATCGTAGGCTGTCAAAGAAGGCAAAGAAACTAGCAATAGCAGTGAGGAAGATTGGAATTGCCAAGAGTTGACTATACTGTTGGAGAACCTTTTCTAGCGTCCAGTCTTTTTCTTGGTAGATAAATCGTCTCACAACGAAACTACCCAAGAGGAATGAAAAGAAGAAGAGTGTTGTTGCTACTAGGATAGAAATAATCGAAAAGAGATTTAATGATGCAAATTGTTCAGGGAAGTGATTATGCATAGTTGCTATATGTCCATAGTAAGCATGTTTGATGTGGTAGATACTAAAGAAAAAGGAAGACGCAGAAAACAGAATGAGCAAGAGAATGGCTGTATAACTGTGTGTACTACTTGTTTCAAGCTTGCTTGTAGGAGATTTGATTGCTTCCGCTAACCAAGACCAAAAATCAAGCGCTTGCTCTTTCCATCTATCCGTAGATTTTGGAGCTTGGTCGGGGATATAAGGACTTTCTAAGGATTGACTGATAAGAAGTGGCTCTTTCGTGGTTGTTTTTTTCTGAGGAAGTGCTTCTTGGTTCTCTTCAGCTATAGTGACTTTTTCTGTTTCTTTAGAAAGGTCTTGCTTTTCTTCTATTTCTGTTTTCGCTTCACTGTCTTCAGGTGTTTCAACTTTCTCTTCTTGCTGGTTTTCAAGTTTGACTTCAGCTTGAGAGACTTCCTCCTCTACTTGAGTATTTTTTTCAATTGGTGTATCGGGATCGGCTATCGTTTCGTCAGCCTTGTCTGCAAGATCTTGGGGTTGTTCTTCAGGCTTGTTCTTGCTTGTTGTTTTTACAAAATCATTACTTTCAAACCATTCTTGTTTCATGGTAGAACCTCCTTTTTAGTGGGTTATGTGTCATAGTGGTCGATATAAATAGGTTTATTAAGGTCTGTTAGCTGTAGTTTCAAGACTAATATAATCATCAGCCTTAGCGATGAGTTGACCTTTTGCATCAGTTTTTTCAGTTTTGTAAGGGTTGCTTAATTCGTTGGGGTGGCGTTGACTCTCATCTCTCGATAACTGATAAATAGGACCATGGTGACTCGAGAGGTCTAAGTTAATTTCTTGGCTTTCTTTTTGAGTTAGCATGATACTCAGCGCATTTTTAGAAGATAGTTCTACTTTACCATATACTTTAATATTTTCAGCGTGGAAGTGCTTCTCTGTTGACTCTAGCTGACTATCTGTAAGGTCTGTATCAAAGATATTAATGATATTGGGTGTCGTGAATTTGCTGTTTTTGATACGACTTCCTTCAATTCGGAGGATATAGCTGTTTGTATTGAGGGTCGCATTTTCAAGAGTGGCATTAGTGATACTGGTTTGACCGCGATTGGTTGAGACGTTGATTCCTTTTAGACTTCTTCCTTTTGGAACTTGTAGAATAACTTCTTCAAAACGACGAGAGTAGCTACTTGCGATATGGAGAATACCGCCAATTCCAGAAGAGAGAAATGGAGTTTCAGAAAGTTTCTTATCAGTGAGGCTCAGAGTTTTGTCGTTTTGATTTGTGATAAGATCATGGTGAGCAGAAAGAGATGGATGGTAAGAAATGTGGATTTGATCATCGAAAGAGTCTGTGATGGTCAGAGCGTGCTGGTGGAGAGTGATCTCTAAATTTTCGACTTCCTTGCCAAAGGTCAACTCTTCCATCCGACTATCATAGACAGGCTCCTTGGACATAGCAAGTAGGCTCTTGATCCCGTCAGATTGGATACCTACAAAGAGCAGGATAAATCCGACAACGGTAGTCACCACACCAAAAATGAGAAATCCTCTTGTCAATTTACGCATGCTGGTCACCTCTCTTTCCTTTTTTAAGAACAAATTGCACCAGGCGAACAATGAGTAGGCCGAAGAAGCGAGCTACATAGGAAATACCTAATAAAACCAGCGAAGAAGCACCGATAGCTAGTAAACCAGAACCAAAAATCAAGATAAAGGCTGATTTGGCTTGGGCTAAGATAGTAAAACTTTCAACTAAAAATAGGAATCCGCCAATGATACCAAGTATGGAAATCGCAAAGAAAGCCAGAATGACAGTCAAAGCTGCCACAAGGATTCCGAACAGGGCCACGAGGATGGCGATTCCCAGAGGAATACCGATGGGTGCTGCAAGGAGAGCTAACAAGGCGATATGCAAAATTTGTCGGTTATTTTTTTGAGCGGGTGCCTCATTGATTTTTTTATCGAGAAGATTAGATAGGACTTCGTGAGCTGCTTCCTTAGGAGTTCCCAAGCTAGCGATGAGTTCTTCTTCTCCTTCGACTCCAGCATCGTCAAAGAGTTCCCTGAAATAGTCCATGGCTTCAATTTGGTCAGCCTGAGGCAGTTTTTTGAGATAAAGTTCTAGCTGAGTCAGGTATTCAGTTCTTGTCATGGCGGATACTCCCTTCTATGATGCCATTGATGGTGTCTGTATAGAGTGCCCATTCATCTTTTAGGGTCACGAGCTGTTCTATACCACCATTTGTCAAGGAGTAGTATTTGCGCATGCGACCTTGGAACTCTCTAGAATAGGTTGTCAGAAAGCTATTGCCTTCCAATTTTTTTAGGATAGGATAGAGTGTAGATTCTTTGATATTAGCGATCAGCTTAATGGTTTGGCTAATCTCATAACCATAAGAATCATCCTGCTCCAGTACGGCCAAGATGAGAAATTCAATCAAGGCAGAAGATGTTGGAAAGTACATGGGGAACCTCCTTTTCTAATGTGTAAGATTTTTATATATAATTTTTCTACACATACATTGTACATCTAAAAGAAAGCCCTGTCAAGAGAAATGTGTAAAATTTTTATATATAAAAAACTTCTAGCCAAAACTAGAAGTTTAAAGGATTTTATCAGCTCTGTCTACTGTAAAGAGGGCCACAGTCATCAGGATATCGACGAGTAAGAGGGCAGCTACAGCTGGTACCCAAGAGTGGAAAAGGTCAAAACTGTAACCAAAGAGGGTTGGTCCAAAGGCTGCTAGGATATAGCCTCCTGTTTGAGATAGACCGGACAATTGGGCTGTCTTTTCAGGAGCGCTTGTCTTGAGTGAAAAATTGACCATGAGATAAGGGAAGAGGGCACTGGTTGCGGTTCCGATGAGGAGATGGATGGCAAGCCAGTAAAAGAAATTACCGATTGGGAAAAAGAGCATGGAAATACCGACCACACCAGCTAGTGAAACCAGAGTGAGCATGAGCTGACGGTTACGAGTAGATAAACTAGTTGTCAGGCTTGGGATGGTCATTGAAAAAGGAATGCTAATCAGAGAGAAGATAGAAGTCAGCAAGCCAGCTTCGTGACTGGATAGGCCTGCATGGATAGCCATGGTCGGTAACCAGGTCATAGCGGTGTAAAAGAGCAAGGATTGAAAACCGGCAAAGACAATAACTGCCCAGACCTGTTTATTACGCATGACCTTTGTTTTGTTTTTTTGTTTGGTTTGTGGAGCCAGTCTGTGATTATAGCGGTGATTTGGGAGCCAGACCAAAAAAGTTGCTAGACAGAGAAGGGTGAGGAGGATGATAAGTCCTTTCCAAGAACTGGCTTGTGTAATAGGTACAGCCAGATAGGAGGCCAGAGCCGTTGCAATCCCCATAGAGGTTACATATAAGGTGGTCAGAAAACCAATCTTCTTTGGTTGATTGGCTTGGATAAGACTAGGAAGCAGCACATTGATGACTGCGATACTTGCCCCAACCATCAAGGTTCCTAGATAGAGCAGGGGCAGATTGATTAGTCGAATGAGAGAACCGATGGTCAAGAAGAAAAGGCTATAGGTAAAGAGATGCTCCAAGCCGATTTTTTGAGCCAGTCGGGTAGAAAATAGCGAGAAGAGGGTAAACATGAGGAGAGGAAGACTGGTCAATACACCAAGCGAACTAACTTCTACTCCGAGCCCTTGAGAAATATCTCCCAAAATAATGGGTAAAACAGTAAAAGGAGTCCGCAAGGAAACACCAATCAGGATAATACCTGGAACAAAAAAGAGTGATTGCTTTTTCATATAATACCTCTTCTAGCTGATTTTAATAACAGCTTATTTTAAGGCTTTTTCCCTATAATGTCAAGTAAGGTTTCTGGCTTTCAAGATAAAAATGGGAAAGTCTTGAAAATTATGATAAAATAGTGGAAGGAAATCTATACATTGGAGAAAAACTGTGTCTGAAAAGCAAAAAATCAGCGTATTGATGTCGGTCTATATCAAGGAAAATCCGACATTTTTAAAGGATGCTATTGAGAGTGTTCAAAATCAGACCCTGAAACCGAGCGAGTTGGTTCTGGTTGAGGATGGGCCTTTGACACCCGAGCTCTATCAGGTATTAGACCAGCTTGAAGCTGAGTCTGATATTCCAGTGAAACGCTATCCTCTTGAGCAGAATCAAGGTTTGGGTCTGGCTCTTCGACAGGGTGTTTTGCAGTGTCAGTATGATATTATTGCCCGTATGGATACGGATGATATAGCTGTTCCAGACCGTTTTGAGAAACAGGTTCAGCTAATGGAGAAGGACAACCTCGACTTATTAGGTGGCCATATTGCAGAGTTTATTGACAATCCTGATGAGATCGTTTCTTACCGTCGTGTTCCAACCCAGCATGCAGATATTGTGACTTATCAAAGGATGAGAAGTGCCTTTAACCACATGACTGTCATGTTCAAGAGGGACATGGTTCTCAAGGCAGGCAACTATGAGGATGGCCTTTATATGGAGGATGACCTCCTCTGGCTCAATATGATTGCTGCAGGAGCCAAGACTGGAAATCTGGATAAAATCTTGTGTAAGGTTCGTGTCGGAGCAGGGATGTTTGAGCGTCGTGGGGGACTGCGTTACCTCAAACTCTATCGTCAAGCTCGTCAGCGCATGCTGAAGAGAGGGCAAATTTCTTACATGGAGTATGCCAAGAGTGTTGCCATTCAGATGGTTGTTGCTCTTTGTCCAGGATTTGTCAGACAGTTTATTTTTATGAAACTGTTAAGAAAAAGCAATTAAAAGATTGTAGCAAATCGTAAACTTTAGAAAAAGTGTTATAATAACAATATAATACTCTTCGAAAATCTCTTCAAACCGCGTCAACGTCGCCTTGCCGTACTCAAGTACAGCCTGTGGCTAGTTTCCTAGTTTGCTCTTTGATTTTCATTGAGTATAACCATCGAGCTCTTTTAAGGAGGAGTAAATTTCTATGAATAAAAAACTCACAGATTATGTGATTGATCTGGTGGAAATTTTAAATAAACAACAAAAACAGGTTTTCTGGGGAATATTTGATATTTTGAGTATGGTGGTTTCCATCATTGTATCTTATATTTTATTTTATGGGCTGATTAATCCAGCACCTGTTGACTACATTATCTATACGAGTTTAGCCTTCCTGTTCTATCAATTGATGATTGGATTTTGGGGATTAAACGCTAGTATTAGTCGTTACAGCAAGATTACGGATTTCATGAAAATCTTTTTTGGTGTGACTGCTAGCAGTATCTTGTCATATAGTATCTGCTATGCCTTCTTGCCTCTCTTCTCTATCCGTTTCATCATTCTCTTTATCTTGTTGAGTACCTTCTTGATTTTATTGCCACGGATTACTTGGCAGTTAATCTACTCTAGACGCAAAAAAGGCAGTGGTGATGGAGAACACCGCCGTACTTTCTTGATTGGTGCTGGTGATGGCGGAGCCCTCTTTATGGATAGTTACCAACATCCAACCAGTGATTTGGAACTGGTCGGTATTTTGGATAAGGATGCGAAGAAAAAGGGACAAAAACTTGGTGGGATTCCTGTTTTGGGTTCATATGATGAATTGCCTGAATTAGCCAAACGTCATCAAATCGAGCGTGTTATCGTTGCGATTCCGTCGCTTGACCCGTCAGAATATGAGCGTATCTTGCAGATGTGTAATAAGCTGGGTGTCAAATGTTACAAGATGCCTAAGGTTGAAACAGTTGTTCAGGGACTTCACCAAGCAGCTACCGGCTTCCAAAAAATTGATATCACAGACCTTTTGGGCCGTCAGGAAATTCGTCTTGATGAATCGCGTCTGGGCGCAGAACTGACAGGTAAGACAATCTTAGTCACAGGTGCTGGTGGCTCAATCGGTTCTGAAATCTGTCGCCAAGTTAGTCGCTTCAATCCTGAACGCATCGTCTTGCTCGGTCATGGGGAAAACTCAATCTACCTTGTTTATCATGAATTGATTCGCAAGTTCCAAGGGATTGATTATGTACCGGTTATTGCCGATATTCAAGACTATGACCGTTTGTTGCAAGTCTTTGAACAGTACAAGCCAGCTATTGTTTATCATGCGGCAGCCCACAAACACGTTCCTATGATGGAGCGCAATCCAAAAGAAGCCTTCAAAAATAATATTCGTGGAACTTACAATGTTGCTAAGGCTGTTGATGAAGCCAAAGTACCTAAGATGGTTATGATTTCGACAGATAAGGCGGTTAATCCACCAAATGTTATGGGAGCAACCAAGCGCGTGGCTGAGTTGATTGTCACTGGCTTTAACCAACGTAGCCAATCAACCTACTGTGCAGTTCGTTTTGGGAATGTTCTTGGTAGCCGTGGTAGTGTTATTCCAGTCTTTGAACGTCAGATTGCTGAAGGTGGTCCTGTAACGGTGACAGATTTCCGCATGACCCGTTACTTTATGACTATTCCAGAAGCTAGCCGTTTGGTTATACATGCTGGTGCCTATGCCAAGGACGGAGAAGTTTTTATCCTTGATATGGGCAAACCAGTCAAAATTTATGACTTGGCCAAGAAAATGGTCCTTCTAAGTGGCCACACCGAAAGTGAAATTCCAATCGTTGAAGTTGGAATCCGCCCAGGTGAAAAACTCTACGAAGAACTCTTGGTATCAACCGAACTCGTTGACAATCAGGTTATGGATAAGATTTTCGTTGGTAAGGTTAATGTCATGCCTCTAGAAGCCATCGATCAAAAAATTGAAGAGTTCCAAACTCTCAGTGGAGATGAGTTGAAGCAAGCCATTATCGCCTTTGCTAATCAAACAACCCACGTTGAATAAAAAAGAAAAACGCATATTATCAGGTCTGAGAACCTTGGTATTATGCGTTTTGTTATGTAGAGATTTACTTCATTTTCTTCTGAAATAGAGTTGTTGTCCAGTCTATGTTATTGAAAATACTCTAAAACCTCTAAGGGGCTATGGGCGATATAATCAGGATGATAGTTAAGCAAGTCTGCTTGCTCTCCAAATCCCCAAGTGACGGCCAATTTCTGAATGCCTGTTTCTTGAGCTCCCAGCATATCAAACTTGGTATCTCCAATGATGATGGCTTGTTCCGGTGCTAGTTGATGTGTCTGCAAGGTTTGGCGAATGACATCTGCCTTATGGGGTGCTTCAGGGCTGGAACCATAAATGCCATCAAAGAAATGATAGACTCCCAAGTTTTTAGTCATGTCTTGAGCGGTTGGAGTATTCTTTGTAGTGGTGATATAAAGAGGGTAATTGCTCGATAACTTCTCAAGCAAGTCTACGACCTGAGGAAAGAGTTGAGCTTCATGGATGCCTTTTGCCTTATAGTAAGAACGGTATATCTGCACAGCCTCAGAAATTTGGTCTTTGGGAAGGCAGGTCGCAAAACTACTTTCGAGAGGCGGCCCCATAAAACCACGAATAGTTTTGGCATCAGGGCTAGGTACCCCCAGCTCCTTAAAGGTATGGGTAAAGGCATTGTGAATCCCGATAGAACTATCAACGAGGGTTCCGTCCAGATCGAAAAAGATAGCTGAGATAGAGGTCATGGTTTCTCCTATTTGATAAGCTTATTCTCCGAAAATTTCTTTTTGGAGGCGACGACCAGTAGGGGTGGCAGCGAGTCCACCTTCAGCTGTTTCACGAAAGGCAGTTGGCATGCTTGCTCCTACTTGGTACATGGCATCGATAACTTCATCCACAGGGATTTTAGATTCGATACCTGCCAGGGCCATGTCTGCTGCGATGAAGGCAAAGCTAGCTCCCATGGCATTGCGTTTGACACAGGGAACTTCGACCAAGCCGGCAACAGGGTCACAGATGAGGCCTAGCATATTTTTAATGACAAAGGCAATGGCTTGACTGGCCTGATAAGGTGTTCCACCGGCAGCTAGAGTCAAGGCTGCAGCACTCATAGCAGAGGCCGAACCAACCTCGGCCTGACAGCCACCTTCAGCACCTGAGATAGAGGCATTGTTTGCGATGACTAGTCCAAAGGCACCGGCAGCAAAGAGGAAATCCAGCTGTTGCTCGTGGCTGAGGTCTAATTTTTCAATAGCAGCTGTTAGAACGGAAGGCAGACAGCCAGCACTTCCTGCGGTCGGAGTGGCACAAACCAAGCCCATTTTGGCATTGTGTTCATTGACTGCAATGGCATTTCGGGCAGCAGAGAGAATCGTGTAATCTGACAGAGTTTTTCCGTTTTTGATGTAGTGATCCAATTTGGCAGCATCTCCACCTGTCAGGCCACTACGAGATTTATTTTCATTGAGGCCAAGTTGGACAGAGGCTTTCATGACTTCTAGATTGCGTTCCATGAGAAGGAAGACTTCTTCACGTTCGCGACCAGTCAATTCAAACTCTGTTGTAATCATGAGTTCTGCGACATTTCCTTGAAAGTCCAGTTCTGCCTGCTCGACCAATTCTTTGATAGAATAAAACATGCTTCCTCCTATTTAAAGAAATTGACATTGTGGAGATGAGGGATTTTTCGAATTTCTTCGATAGCCTCATCACAGTTGCGACTGTCAACTTCGATAATCATAATAGCTTTTTCACCAGCTTTTTCACGAGTAACATTCATCTGGGCGATATTGATATCATAGCGGGAAAGGGCCTCTGTTACGAGGGCAATCATACCTGGAATATCTTGATGAACAATGATGATAGTCGGTGTATTCATATTGAGAGAGACGGCAAAGCCATTGAGTTCGGTTACCTGAATATTTCCTCCCCCGATAGAAATACCAGTCACGCTAATGGTCTTATGAGCATTTTTAACGGTAATTTTAGTGGTGTTTGGGTGAGGGGCATTGCTGTCTTTCTGAATGGTCCAGACAATCTTGATGCCACGCTTGTGGGCAATTTCCAGGCTGTTTGGGATTTCAGGATCATCTGTATCCATGCCCAAAATACCTGCAACAAGGGCTAGGTCTGTTCCGTGACCACGATAGGTCTTGGCAAATGAGTTAAATAGTTGGAATTCGACTTCTGTCGGAGTATCATCAAAAATGGAAGAGACAATCTTCCCAATACGAACAGCACCAGCTGTATGGCTACTAGATGGGCCAATCATAACTGGTCCGATGATATCAAAGACAGATTGAAAACGAAGTGATTTCATCAGTTTCCCCTTATAAAAATTCTTATCTCTATTATATCAAAGAATGAAGGTCTTGGCTTTAATTGTGGATGAAAACCTTTTTACACTACAAATAGCATAAAAAAGCATCTTTTGTAACAAAAAATAGCTTATTTAGGGAAATAAAAAATAATTTTGTAATATTTCTACATAAAAGTGTCAAGAAACGGTAATATTTAAAGGGTATGATAGAACTATAGAAAGAAGGAGAATTTTCAAATATGAAATCAACAACTAAAAAGATTAAAACAACTCTTGCAGGAGTAGCTGCCTTGTTTGCAGTATTTGCTCCATCATTTGTATCTGCTCAAGAATCATCAACTTACACTGTTAAAGAAGGTGATACACTTTCAGAAATCGCTGAAACTCACAACACAACTGTTGAGAAATTGGCAGAAAACAACCACATCGACAACGTTCATTTGATTTATGTTGGTCAAGAGTTGGTTATTGATGGCCCTGTAGCGCCTGCTGCAACACCAGCGCCAACTACTTATGCAGCACCAGCTGCTCAAGATGAAACTGTTTCAGCTCCAGTAGCAGAAACTACAGAAGTAGCAGAAGAAGCTCCAGTGGCAAGCGCACCTGCAGCAGAAGAAACGGTTGCTACAACAGAAGCTTCAGCACCAGCTGCAACTGTAAGCGGATCTGAAGCAGAAGCTAAAGAATGGATTGCACAAAAAGAATCAGGTGGTAGCTATACAGCTACAAACGGCCAATACATTGGACGTTACCAATTGACAGATTCATACTTGAACGGTGACTACTCAGCTGCTAACCAAGAACGTGTAGCGGATGCCTACGTTGCAGGACGTTACGGTTCATGGTCAGCCGCTAAAAACTTCTGGCTTAACAATGGCTGGTATTAAGAAATAACGAACAGAATAATATGAAAAGGTCGAGGAAATCCCTCGACTTTTTTATATTTCTTTCGGTTGATAATAGGTCTCCACTTCTTTTTTGAGAAAGGCTAGAATGGACGTTTCATCGGTCAGCTCCAGAAGGGAGAACCCTTTTTGGATAAGTTTAGCATCATCCCTACAAATCCCAATACGGACATAGCAGATAGCAAGCATATCGCAGCTTTTCTTGTTCTTGGCATCCTCTAGTAAAGTATAGCAGATTTGTTGACACATGTTTTTGTCTTGATGGTATAAGTAAATGGTGGAAAGGTTGAGTAGGATTGCCATTCGCAAGTCATGTAAATGTTGATAGTTTTTATAGACTTCTAAGCGTTGCAAGATTTTTCCAGTGATGAGATGGAGGTGTTCAATAGGAAAGCTGAAAAGGATGGTATTGAGGATTTTTAGGTCGCTTTCATACCATGTATCTTGTTTTTCAATTTTTTCCCAAAGTTTTTTGACAGTTTGTTTCACTTGGTCTGACAGTTGCTCTGTACCATGTTGACGGATATGAATGACAACTTCAAGCATATCCCTGATTTCTTCTATAGGCAGGTCGTGATGGGTCTTGAGATAGTTTTGGCATGTTTCAAAAAAATGAACTAGACCACTGCCACCAATGATGGAATTCATATTGAGATAAGTTTGCATGATTTCTGTCCGTTGGCTCGGCTGATAGATATGGCAGATGTAGTCAAACTCTTCAAAACTCATATTAATCTGTCGGAGAAGAAATTCCATGTTTTCATATTTGGGAGTTACCTTGCCACTTTCAATCTTTGATAGACTAGTTCTTGAAAGGACATCTCCGCAGACCTCTTCTTGGGTTAAGCCTTTTGACTCACGTATTTCTTTATAGACCTTTCCGAAATCATAACGCATGATTGACTCCTTTTCGTGAAAAAAGTTAACAAATAATAAAATCCTATTAAAAATATTGTATCATAGTAATATAAAAAGTAGAAAATAAAACTAAAATAAGTTTGTGGAAAAGCTTGGTGTAATTTTAAAATGGGCTTAATAGTACTATGATGTAGCTAGAAAAGGGGTGGAAAAATGTTTAAAAATAAGGAGCTTTTTCGAGTAGTCATGATATTTGTGATAGGAACTATCCTCATTTTAATGACACCAGTCTTATTTAAAGTTGTTATGGAACTATTTTCAAAATAGATAGGCCTCTGTTTTAGGCAGAGGCGTGAATCAGGAGGTTAAGTGATGAACTACAATGTAAAATATCTCTTATCAGGAATATTTATTATAGTCTTTATAGGTTTTCTAGTCTGGATGCGTTATTTTAATCAGAAGAAGGAAGAAGAGCATTCGGATGTGTCTTTTGAAGCGAGATTAGACAGTGAGGTTAAGACATTATATAAACAACTAGGCTCGGGTGAGGAGCCTCATTATTTCTTAGCCTATCGCTACCTACATCCCTGGTTTAATTTGGCGATTTTACCACCAACAGTTGAAATTTTCTTAACTAAAATAGCGCTGGTGATGGTGACTCCAGATGAACTACTGATAAGAAATCTTGGGAATGGGATGACTTTCACAAGTGAGCACCATCGTGATTTGCGACAAGGACTTATCCGCATTCCAAAATCAGAGATGAAAGAATTTGAGATTCGCAACTGGAAAAGAGTTTTTATATTTGGCGATTTTTTGACAATTAAAACAAGCCAACATAGCTATTATTTGCAGGTTAGAGATGATGGACTTCAAAAAGGAAGTCTTTCTACCAAACACTTCTCCGACTTGAAACGACAAGATTTTCTCGGGTTATTGACAGATAAAAGGACATTCTGATAGACAATTAACCAAAAAACGAATCTTAGGACGTTCAACAATTCAAAAACCACACAGTATTTCTTTCAGCTTGATTGTACTCAAGACTGAAATCACTATGTGATTTTATTTGGAAGCTAGTTTTTCCTAGCCTCTTTTTGCTTACATGTAGGGAAATCTGTTCACTCTTTGTAGCCAATTTGATATAATCTTATCAAAAAAGTAGTATAATGTTTTTATAGAATATAAATAGTGGTGGATAGCATGCATGCATTATTAGCAACAAGATTAAAAAATAAGCGAAAAGAGCTGGGTTGGTCGCAAAAAGAATTGGCAGAAGGAATTTGCCAACAAACTCAGATAAGTCGCATGGAACAAGGCAAATATATGCCAGGAGCAGATTTGTTATATAAATTATCTGAAAAAATGGGCTTAAATATGGACTATTTCTTTTCAGGAGAAATTTCGAAAGAGTTTCTAGGCTTGTCTGCTTTCAAGAGATTGTCTGAAACATTATTGGAAAATCAAGATTATGCCTCTTTGAAATATGCTTTTGAGGGAGAGAGAAAGCAACAGACTTCTTTATCTTTTGATGAAAAGATTTATCTGGACTGGATAGATGCCATTCTAACTTATCAATGTGAACATCAATTAAAACTAGCTATTTCAAAAATAGAGGACATCCTTAGTAGGATTAGTATTGATAAAGTGGATTACTTATATATTTTGAATACCCTGCTGATTTTCTTAGGCTATGATGAGGATAAGGAGAAATTTGAGCAACTATATGATCAGGTTTCCGTAGCCCTTTCAAAAATCGATACTAGTGTGCGTGAACAAATTGAGTTGTATATCAAAATAAAATACAATTATTGTTACCACCTTTGGAAACAGGAGGAGATGGATAAGTCCAGAGCGCTATTATTGGAGATAATTGAATTTTGTAACAAATATCATAGTAGCTTTAGGTTAGCAGATTTATATTGTTTATTGGGAAATGTAACAGAAGATCTTGATATCTCTGTTGCTAAGGACTATTATATGAAAGCTAAGGTGCTTTATCTAATTGAAAATAATGAAGTCAAGGCGCTCAAGGTGGAACAATATCTAATGGATAAGCAGTCAGATAATGTATAAGGATAGCAAAAGCTATCTTTTTTATGTGTAAAATATAACTATAATTCTTCTTTTTGAAAACATTTAATATTTGCTTTAATTGCTTGACAGGTTATATATGTTGATTTATAATATAGGTGAAACGGGAGGTGTGCAAGCGTTGACAAATTCAGTGACCTTAACTTTGTATTTAGTCGAGAATTATGATGTAGCTAGAAAAGAAAGAATTCTAGTTTGACAATCTTACCAGTCTTATTTAAAGTTGTGATGGCACTATTTTAAAAATAAATATGACTCTTCTGCTTTAGGTGGAGTAGTGAATCAGGAGGTTAAGCGATGAACTACAATTTAAAATATATCTTATCAGGAATATTTGTCCTAGTCTTTATAGCTTTCCTAGTCTGGATGCGTTATTTTAATCAGAAGAAGGAAGAGGAGCATTCAGATGTGTCTTTTGAAGCGAGGTTAGATAGTGAAGTCAAGACCTTATATAAACAACTAGGATTGGGTGAGGAACCTAACTATTTCTTAGCTTATCGCTACTTACACCCTTGGTTTAATCTAGCGATTTTACCACCAACAGTTGAAATTCTCTTAACTAAAATAGCACTAGTGATGGTAACATCAGATGAATTGCTAATAAGAAATCTTGGAAATGGGATGACTTTCACAAATGAGCATCATCGCGATTTGCGGCAAGGACTTATCCGCATTCCAAAATCAGAGATGAAAGAATTTGAGATTCGCAACTGGAAAAGAGCTTTTGTATTTGGCGATTTTTTGACAATTAAAACAAGCCAACATAGCTATTATTTACAGGTTAGAGATGATGGACTTCAAAAAGGAAGTCTTTCTACCAAACATTTCTCCGACTTGAAACGACAAGATTTTCTAGGATTATTGACAGATAATCGAACATTCTGATAGACAATTGCCTAAAAAACAAATCTCCGAACGTTCAAACATTCAAAAACCACACAGTGTTTCTTTCAACTTGATTGTATTCAAGATTGGAATGACAGTGTGGTTTTATTTAGAAGCTAAGCTTTTTTCTCTTTCCTTCGGTTGATAATGGGTCTCTACTTCTTTTTTGAGATGAGACAGCATAGAAGTTTCTTCGGTTAGCTCCAGAAGGGAGAACCCTTTTTGGATAAGTTTAGAATCGTCTGTACAAATCCCAATACGGACATAGCAGATAGCAAGCCTATCGTAGCTTTTCTTGTTCTTGGCATCCTCCAGTAAAGTGTAGCAGATTTGTTGACACATGTTTTTGTCTTGATGATATAAGTAAATGGTGGACAGATTGAGTAGGATTGCCATTCGTAAGTCATATAAATGTTGGTAGTTTTTATAGACTTCTAAGCGTTGCAGGATTTTTCCAGTAATGAGATGGAGGTGATCAATGGGAAAGCTGAAAAGGATGGTATTGAGGATTTTTAGGTCACTTTCATACCATGTATCTTGTTTTTCAATTTTTTCCCAAAGTTTTTTGATAGTCTGTTTCACTTGGTCTGATAGTTGCTCTGTACCATGTTGACGGATATGAATGACAACTTCCAGCATATCCCTGATTTCTTCTATAGGGAGGTCATGATGGGTCTTGAGATAGTTTTGGCATGTTTCAAAAAAATCAACTAGACTACTGTTGCCAATGATAGAACTCATATTAAGATAAGTTTGTATGATTTCTGTTCGTTGGCTCGGTTGATAGAGATGGCAGATGTAGTCAAACTCTTCAAAACTCATATTGATTTGACGGAGAAGAAATTCCATATTTTCATATTTGGGAGTTGCCTTGCCGCTTTCAATCTTTGATAGGCTGGTTCTTGAGATGACATTTCCACAGACCTCTTCTTGGGTTAATCCTTTTGACTCACGTATTTCTTTATAGACCTTTCCAAAATCATAACGCATGATTTTCTCCTTTTAGTGAAAAAAGTTAACAAATAATAAAATCTAGTTAAAAATATTGTATCATAGTAACAGAAATAGTAAAAAAGAAAACTAAAATAGTGTGTGAAAAAAGTTAACTAATTTTAAAATAGAGTAAAGAAGAGGTATACTATAGATACGAAATACAGATAGGAGGGAAAGAGTATGAATAAAAAAGTTTTTCGTTTTTTAGTTATTCTTGCTTTCTTATTCAGCATTGCTACGGTTTTCCCATGGAACTGGCCGATATAATGCGCTAGTTGTAAAAATGAAATGAAGGTGAGTCCAATGGACTACGATACTTGTTGATAAATTACTATAGCTGTTTTTACGGAACAGCTCTCGATAATAGGAGAAATAAATCATGAGAAAATTAGTTAGAATTGGTGTTGCATCTTTAATGGTATGTGGTATACTTGCTACTACAAATGCTTTAGCAGTATGGGTTGATGGTGGTCAATGGAACTATGGAGTAGGTTGGACAGGAACTTTTGGATATTCTGATTATTTACATTCTACTCGATCTCATACAGCAACTGTCAAGCATGGAGGTAGAATCTCTAAGGATCGTGAAGATCCCGAGGTTTGGGCTCAAGCTTCCCTTAATAAAATTCCGCCAACAGGATTAGAATATTTCTATGGATTTTAAGTGAAATTTTCCCTCTCCTATTAGGAGAGGGAAAACTTTAGTGGAGGTACTTTTATGAAAAAAATCAGTCATCTTTGTATGTTTCTGCTGTTGCTGTGTACCACTTTTTTTGTTTTTAATGTAAACTACACACGTGAAGCGGTTCGGATTCGGGAAATGGGAAAGACTGTAGATTCTTTGGATTTGTATTTGAAAGATATTAACGAACCTGCAGCGTCTGTTCTTCGATTTTTTGAGGATGTATCAAAGGAGTACAAAGTCTCCATCATCAAAACAGACAGTGGTGATGAGGTAATCAAGTCTGGTGTTTTTGATAAAGATACCTTCCCCTACCAAGAGTTTGGGATTTCTTCTCTTGATTTTACCACAGATGGTGAAGGAGTCTACAGTAATAAAGAAATTTCTAATAAACTTGGTACGATACCGACCTTTCTAAAAGCCAAGCCTATTCAGCTTATAACTTTTCAAACCTATATCAAGGATACATCTCGTAGTTTAAATGGTCGCTATACGATAACTTCTACACAAGAGATGGATAAGGATAGGATTGTACAGAAATGGAGCGATTTTTTCAAGATAGACCAGGCTACCTTGCTAGAGCCTACCTATAAAAGTGCAGTGGAAGTCATAAATCGAGATTTGCTTTTATCTGCCATTGTTTTTGTCTTGGCTATTTTACTTCTTGTGTTAGTAACAGTTTATCAGCCGATGATGGAGATGAAACGAGTGGGGGTTCAAAAGTTACTTGGTTTTCAAAGCGGGGCGATTTTAGCTGGTTTTGTAAAAACTAATTTTTATCTTCTCTTGGGTGGAAGTCTTATCATTGACTTGGGACTATTTTTAGTGCTGGACTACAGGCCAAAACTTCTGTTCCCAAGTTTACTCTTATCCCAATTTCTGCTTTTACAGTTGTATTTGTTTATCAGTTGGTTGACTTACCTGATGATTCAGAAAATGACAGTTAGTTCCATGTTGAAAGGTTTTTCATCTGTCAAACTTGGTCTCATCTTCAATTATGTGATGAAAATAGGGACAACTATTTTACTGACGGTCTTACTGATTGGGGTGGGCAGAAGTCTAGAACAAGAAAACAAAGAACTTGCTTATCAGCAACAGTGGGTAAGCCAAGGGAATTACTTGACCTTAGAAACCTTCCAACTCAATGATAACCTGTGGCAAGAAGAGCTAGCAGGGTCAGGGAAATCTACAGATTATTTCTACCAATTTTATCAAGATTTGCTAGCAAAAATACAAGTAAATTATGTGCGAAGTGCGAGTCTTCCTATCAAACCAGTCATCAAAGCTGAACAAGTACAGCAGTACCAACTGCCTGATAAGGTAGATGTTTACTATGCTAATAGCAATTTTCTAAAGAGCAAGGGATTCAAGTTACCAGATACCAGCACTAAAAAAGTTATTTTGATGCCAGCCAGTGATAAAGGACAAGAAGGTAAGAATCAGTTCTTGGGAAAATCCATAGCCTATCTTTCTCTGAGGTATGAAGATCAGCAAAAGCAAACAATAGAAGATATGGATGTAGAAATTGCCTACTATGAAGGAGATTGGTCATTCTTCCCTTATAATAATGAGCGAAAGGAAAACCTCCACAATCCAATCATTAGTCTGGTAAATGATCAAGACATGATGTGGGAAGAAAAGACTCGCTTGTCAACGACAGGTTTAAACAATCCTATGAAAGTTGAAAATACAGAACAAAATCAAAAAGTGATTACGGAGTTAGTTGAGAAATTATCAGATGGGAATTATTTAAAATTTTCATCGCTTCAAGCCATTCAACAAGAGAAAGTAGATTCTTATCGAGATGCAGTTCGAAATCTTAATATACTCTTTGCTTTGTTTGGTCTCCTTAGCATGATGATTTCCTACTTCTTACTAGTAACAACTTTCTTATTGAAGCGCAGGGACATCATTACCAAGAAATTTATGGGGTGGAAACTGGTCGATCGCTACCGCCCTCTCCTCGTTCTGCTCTTGCTGGGCTATAGTTTCCCTCTTCTAGTATTGATTTTCTTTGCCCATGCGCTCTTGCCACTCCTGCTGTTTGCAGGCTTTACATGTCTGGATATACTATTTGTGCTAGTCTTGGCTTCTAGGATGGAGAAAAGAAGTCTAGTAGAATTATTGAAAGGGGGCATCTTATGATTGAGTTAGAAAATATTACCAAAACCATTGGAGGAAAAGTGATTTTGGATCACTTATCTCTCAGGATTGATCAGGGAGATTTGGTTGCCATCGTTGGAAAAAGTGGTAGTGGCAAGTCGACCTTGTTAAATTTATTAGGTTTGATAGATGGTGATTATAGCGGACGGTATGAGATTTTTGGCCAGACAAATCTAGCGGTCAATTCTGCCAAGTCGCAAACAATAATCCGTGAACATATCTCTTATCTGTTTCAAAATTTTGCCCTGATTGATGATGAAACGGTCGAGTACAATCTCATGCTGGCGCTGAAATATGTGAAATTGTCCAAGAAAGACAAGCTCAAAAAGGTGGAAGAGATTTTAGAGAGAGTAGGTTTGTCAGCTACGTTGCATCAAAAGGTCTCCGAGTTGTCTGGTGGCGAACAACAACGAATTGCAGTTGCTAGAGCCATCTTAAAACCCAGCCAGCTGATTTTAGCCGATGAACCAACAGGTTCTCTGGACCCTGAAAATAGAGATTTGGTCTTGAAGTTTCTCTTAGAGATGAATCGCGAGGGGAAAACAGTCATTATTGTGACCCACGATGCTTATGTAGCCCAACAATGTCATCGTATCATTGAATTGTAAAAAATACAGAAATCTTATCAAAAATCTTTAAATTTAAGGATACCTTTAAAATTTAATTTTAAAACACTCATTTATCAACATTTTTGATTGATAAAAATAGGAAATCGGTTGTTTTTGGGAGATTCCCTAAAATTACCTCCTAACCACACGTACTAAAAAGATACTTCCTATGGAAATCGTATGACTCTGAAGCTTCGAATAGTTCAGTTTTCATGATTTTTATGCTATTCTAGCTTTAGAATCCTTCAGAACGTAAAATTTTAAGCAGTCAAAGATTTAGAATATCCCTAAAACATTTATTTTGTGGCAACTCTAAACGTAGAATTGCGTGGATATGTATGGATTTAATCTATTCGATAGTTAGGACAGCTCTATTCTGGGAAATCTGAGCGATCAATGGTTTAGAACAGCATTTCAACAATGGATTTTGTTGAAGGATTGATTATTTTATGAAAGAGGTTGGTAGATTATCAGCCTCTTTCTTGTCTTCTCCAATCAAGCATGTTATAATGAATACTGCTCAAGCGACCTTCAATCGTTAAGCACACACGACCTTCAATCGTGAACTAGTCATTTCGTTTATCTTTTATTACGTCGTTAACTCGTCTTGCCTAACTCAAGTTATGCCTGCGACTCGTTGCCTAGTCCTAAAAGCAAACGAAAAGACTATACTCGAAGAAATTCTATTGAAAGTCATAGTAAATAGAATTTTGAGGGGTATAAATAAACGAATAGATGGGAGACTTACCATGAGTGATAACTCTAAAACACGTGTTGTTGTGGGGATGAGTGGTGGTGTTGATTCGTCGGTGACGGCTCTTCTTCTCAAGGAGCAGGGTTACGATGTGATTGGCATCTTCATGAAGAACTGGGACGACACAGATGAAAACGGCGTCTGTACGGCGACCGAAGATTACAAGGATGTGGCTGCGGTAGCAGACCAGATTGGCATTCCCTACTACTCTGTCAATTTTGAAAAAGAGTACTGGGACCGCGTTTTCGAGTATTTCCTAGCAGAATACCGTGCGGGACGCACGCCAAATCCAGATGTTATGTGTAACAAGGAAATCAAGTTCAAGGCCTTTTTGGACTATGCCATGACCTTAGGGGCAGACTATGTAGCGACTGGGCATTATGCCCGAGTGGCGCGTGATGAGGATGGGACAGTTCACATGCTTCGTGGTGTGGACAATGGCAAGGATCAGACCTATTTCCTCAGTCAACTTTCGCAAGAACAACTTCAAAAAACCATGTTCCCATTGGGACATTTGGAAAAGCCTGAAGTTCGAAAACTAGCAGAAGAAGCAGGCCTTGCGACTGCTAAGAAGAAAGACTCGACAGGGATTTGCTTTATCGGAGAAAAGAACTTTAAAAATTTCCTCAGCAACTACCTGCCAGCTCAGCCTGGTCGCATGATGACTGTGGATGGTCGCGATATGGGTGAGCATGCAGGACTTATGTACTATACGATTGGTCAGCGTGGCGGTCTCGGTATCGGTGGGCAAAACGGCGGTGACAATGCACCTTGGTTCGTTGTCGGAAAAGACCTGAGCAAGAATATCCTCTATGTCGGCCAAGGTTTCTACCATGATTCGCTCATGTCAACCAGTCTAGAAGCCAGTCAGGTTCACTTTACTCGTGAGATGCCAGAGGAATTTACGCTAGAATGCACAGCAAAATTCCGCTACCGTCAGCCTGATTCTAAGGTGACAGTACATGTCAAAGGAGATAAGGCAGAGGTTATCTTTGCAGAACCGCAACGCGCGATTACGCCAGGACAGGCAGTTGTCTTTTACGATGGCGAAGAGTGTCTAGGTGGTGGTTTGATTGACAATGCTTACCGCGATGGACAAGTTTGTCAGTACATTTAGATTGACAAATTTTCTCAATTTGCTACAATAATAAAAGCAATAGAAATGATGGTCAAAGCTCATGGATGTTGCAGGCTTTTTTGTCCTGCACTTCTTACGAGTTTTGACTGTTTTTGTGTCGTTTTAAGGAAAGGAAAAAAGATGATTCAACAAGACTTTCGGACAAAAGTAGAAAATACGGTTTTTGGAGTTCGGGCGACAGCCTTGATTGTCCAAAATCACAAGCTTCTAGTTACCAAAGACAAGGGCAAGTATTACACTATCGGCGGTGCGATTCAAGTGAACGAGAGAACGGAAGACGCAGTAGTCCGTGAGGTGAAGGAAGAACTGGGTGTCAAATCTCAAGTTGGGCAGCTAGCTTTCGTGGTTGAAAATCGTTTTGAAGAAGATGGTGTCTATTGGCACAACATCGAGTTTCATTATCTGGTGGATTTGCTTGAGGATGCCCCATTGACCATGCAGGAAGATGAGAAAAGGCAGCCCTGTGAATGGATTGACATAGACAAGCTTGAGGGTATCAATCTAGTTCCAGCCTTTTTAAAAACAGCCCTGCCAGATTGGGACGGCCAACTAAGACACATCCATCTTGAGGAATAGGAGAGAAAAGTATGGTTAAGCTTATTGCCCATGTACTTGTTCATAGTGGTGATGATTATTTGCTCATTCAGCGTTCGGAAATTAAAAGAGGACAACCCAACGTTTATCCAACTTACTGGGATATTCCTGGTGGCGGGGTTGAAAAGGGTGAACTTCCGCGAGATGGAGCTCTTAGAGAATGTATTGAAGAAGCGGGAATTAGGCTAGATAGCAGTTCGCTCAAACTTCTTCACGAAGATAGTCAACTGGATACCTCTAAGGATACTGTCTTTACTCGCTTAGTTTATAAAGCAGAGTGGGTTGGGGAGAAGCCAATTATCAGATTAGATCCTGAAGAGCATACGCACTTTAAATGGGTTACTATGGCTCAAGCTCTAGAGGAGGAGAAGTTAGTTCCTTATTTACGAGAAATTTTTGAAAGGTTAAGAAATGACATATAATTTTACAGAAGAATACGATATTATTGTAATTGGTGCGGGACACGCTGGGGTTGAGGCTTCCTTGGCTGCTAGTCGTATGGGCTGTAAGGTCTTACTTGCGACCATCAACATTGAAATGCTGGCTTTCATGCCATGTAATCCTTCTATCGGTGGTTCTGCCAAGGGGATTGTTGTGCGTGAAGTCGATGCCCTCGGTGGCGAGATGGCCAAAACCATTGACAAGACTTACATCCAGATGAAGATGCTCAACACAGGGAAGGGTCCAGCGGTTCGTGCCCTTCGTGCGCAGGCTGACAAGGAGCTTTACTCTAAGGAGATGCGTAAGACGGTTGAAAATCAAGACAATCTGACACTTCGTCAGACCATGATTGATGAGATTTTGGTGGAAGATGGCAAGGTTGTTGGTGTTCGTACAGCGACCCATCAAGAGTATGCCGCAAAGGCCGTTATCGTGACGACAGGAACAGCCCTCCGTGGGGAAATTATCATCGGAGATCTCAAGTATTCGTCAGGTCCTAACCACAGCCTAGCTTCTATTAACCTTGCTGACAATCTCAAGGAATTGGGCCTTGAAATCGGTCGTTTCAAGACAGGGACACCTCCACGTGTCAAGGCTTCTTCTATCAATTATGATGTGACCGAAATTCAGCCAGGAGACGAAGCGCCTAATCATTTCTCATACACTTCACGAGATGAGGATTATGTCAAGGACCAAGTGCCATGCTGGTTGACCTACACCAATGGTACCAGTCATGAGATTATCCAAAATAACCTCCACCGTGCGCCTATGTTTACAGGTGTGGTCAAGGGAGTAGGGCCTCGTTACTGTCCGTCAATTGAGGACAAGATTGTGCGCTTTGCGGACAAGGAACGCCACCAACTCTTCCTTGAGCCAGAAGGTCGCAATACAGAGGAAGTCTATGTTCAAGGCCTATCAACCAGTCTGCCAGAGGATGTACAGCGTGAGTTGGTTCATTCTATCAAAGGTTTGGAAAATGCAGAGATGATGCGAACAGGTTATGCTATCGAGTACGACATGGTCTTGCCTCACCAGTTGCGTGCGACTTTGGAAACCAAGAAAATCTCAGGACTTTTTACTGCTGGTCAGACAAATGGAACGTCAGGTTATGAAGAAGCTGCTGGCCAAGGGATTATCGCGGGTATCAATGCGGCTCTGAAAATCCAAGATAAGCCTGAGTTGATTTTGAAGCGTAGTGACGGTTACATTGGGGTCATGATTGATGACTTGGTGACCAAGGGAACAATCGAGCCTTATCGTCTATTGACCAGTCGTGCTGAGTACCGTCTCATCCTCCGTCATGACAATGCTGATATGCGTTTGACAGAGATGGGACGCGAGATTGGACTTGTGGACGATGAACGCTGGGCTCGATTTGAAATCAAGAAAAATCAATTTGACAATGAGATGAAACGCCTAGACAGCATCAAACTCAAGCCAGTAAAGGAAACCAATGCCAAGGTTGAGGAGATGGGCTTCAAGCCGTTGACCGATGCAGTGACAGCCAAGGAATTCCTTCGTCGTCCAGAAGTTTCTTATCAAGATGTGGTGGCTTTTATCGGCCCAGCTGCTGAGGACTTGGATGACAAGATTATCGAATTGATTGAAACAGAAATCAAGTACGAAGGCTATATTTCCAAAGCCATGGATCAGGTTGCCAAGATGAAACGCATGGAAGAAAAACGCATTCCAGCCAATATCGACTGGGATGATATTGACTCGATTGCGACAGAAGCTCGTCAGAAGTTCAAACTTATCAATCCAGAAACCATCGGCCAAGCCAGCCGTATTTCGGGAGTAAACCCAGCAGATATTTCTATTTTGATGGTGTATTTGGAAGGTAAAAATCGTAGTATTTCTAAAACTCTTCAAAAATCAAAATGATACGTCGTCGGCTTCGGCTCACCTAACTCAAGTTATGCTTTCGCCTAGCCTTCTAGTCTGATTTCGATTTTTATTGAGTTTTAATCTCAAAAGAAAGCATAGAGAAAAACAGCTCCGAAAAATCGGGGCTGTTTTCTTGCTTTATTCTTCGTCTGGTGTGAGGATCATCGGGATGATGATCGGTTCACGTTCTGTATTTTCATAAAGGAAGGGGCGAATGGCGTTGACAATGGCACCATTGACAGATTGCACGCTAGCATCCTTGTTTTTCAGTGCGATACGAATTGCATTGAAGAGGATACGCTGGCTTTGGCGAATCAAGTCACCAGACTCTCTCATGTAGACAAAGCCTCGACTGAGGATGTCTGGACCAGACAGAATCATCTGCGATTTGAAGTCAACAGTTGCGACTGCCAGAACGACACCGTCTTCAGATAGATCACGACGATCTTTAAGGACAGCCGCACCGATTTCACCGATACGATTTCCATCGACATAGATATCTTGGGCGTTGAAATGACCTGCGATACGAGCAGAGTCAGCAGTAAGGGCAAGCACATCACCATTGCTCATGATAAAGATATTGTCCTTCTCAACACCAGTATCCACTGCTAGTCCAGCGTGGACTTTTTGCATGCGGTATTCACCGTGAACAGGCATGAAGTATTTTGGCTTAATCAAGCGGAGCATAAGTTTTTGCTCTTGCTGGCCACCGTGTCCAGATGTATGGATATTGTTAACCTTACCGTGGATAACTTCGACACCAGCTTCTGAAATGATGTTAATCAGCTTGTTGACGCTAGTAGTATTTCCAGGGATTGGACTTGAAGAGAAGATAACGGTATCACCTGGTTGGAGTTGTACCTGACGGTGGGTTCCGTTGGCGATACGAGAGAGGGCTGCCATCGGCTCACCTTGACTACCTGTACAGAGGATAAGAATCTCGCCTGCAGGGTAGTCTTTGATTTCATTTGGCTCGATAAAGGTTCCTTTTGGAGCTTTTATGTAACCAAGCTCAATTCCGTTGATAATAGCCTTTTCCATAGAACGGCCAAAGACCGCAATCTTACGTCCTGTCTTAACAGCAGCTTCTGTTGCTTGTTGGAGACGGAAGATATTTGAGGCAAAGGATGCAAAGATGATACGTCCTTCGATGCCTTGTATAATCTTCATGATGGACTGACCAACAACTTTTTCAGAGTTGGTAAAGGTTGGTACTTCCGCATTTGTTGAGTCAGATAGGAGACAGAGTACACCTTCTTCACCAAGCGCAGCCATACGGTGCAAATCTGCTGGTTCACCAACTGGTGTTAAGTCAAACTTGAAGTCACCCGTACAGACAATTTTCCCTTGAGGAGTATGAATGACAATCCCCAAAGGCTCTGGAATAGAGTGAGTAGTTCTAAAGAAAGTTGCCTTGAGATTTTTAAAGGTCAACTCAGTGTTGTGGTTGATTTCGTAAAGTTTGGCGTTGCGCAGGAGGCCGTGTTCTTCGAGTTTTCCACGGATCAAAGCCAAGGCAAGCGGTCCAGCATAGATAGGGACATTTGCTTGCTTGAGCAGGAATGGAATCCCACCGATGTGGTCCTCGTGTCCGTGTGTAATCAAAACAGCCTTGACGCGGTCGATATTGTCTACGATATAAGAGTAATCAGGAATGACGTAGTCGATACCCAGCAAGTCATCTTCTGGGAATTTAATCCCAGCATCGACGATGATAATCTCATCTTGGTATTCAATCCCGTATGTATTTTTCCCGATTTCTCCCAGACCACCGATGGCAAAAACGCCGACTTCTTCAGGTTTAAGAGTATAGGCCATATTAGAACTCCGTGATTTCGAAGGCGCCAGTTTCTTTTTCGTAATCTAGCAATTTGTCAGACAAGAGTTCGATATACTCGATATTGTACTCTGGGCGATTTTCTTCGACAAGTTGGCGAGCAGCGATGCGTCCCTCAAGTTCTGAGCTGGCATCGATGTCTAGGTAAAGTGCACGTGTAGTTTCACGGCGTGGGCTACGTTCTTTTGTTTCTTGATAAAAAACTTTGTAAATCATATAGTTCCTTTCTATTTACAGGTCAGCTTATTCCAAACTTTTAGCAGAGATTTGCTTGATTTCATTCCATTTTGTGTCTAGATTGACCTTGATTCGTTACAATTATTTCAATTATACCACAAAATGAAAAATTAGTAAAAGACGGAAACGAGAAAGTCATATAAGCACTCAAAGGTAAGCGTTTGCAAAAATAAAGAAAATATGTTATCTTGATAATGGAAGTGGAATTTATCGTTTGTCTTAATTCACTATAGATTTTAAGTCAAGGAGGTTGCCCTATGTATAACTTATTTGCTTTTGCTATCGGAGCTCGCTTGGTGGCTTTTATTGTTTTTGTTGCTTGCGTTTATGCGGGGAATCTTCTATTTGCCAAACTGGAACAACGACAAACCAAGTTCTTGTGGAAAATTACCTTTGTGACTCTCTACTCGCTTTTTCTCCTCCTTGTAACCTATGTCGTTTGGTTTGTATTTTACTTTGGATTAAATGCTTAGATGCCCTGCCTATGTTGGGGCATTTTTGTTTGGGGTAAAGAAAATTCCACCCCATCTATCAAGATGAGGTGGTCTTTGCATTTTTCTAAAATGACATGACAATGGAATTTTCAGAGCTTATTAGCTTTATATTAATGATTCTTCTGCTCAAAAATAGAGTTGAAGACTAAAAACAAAACAATACAAACAGATAAATCGATTGGTAAAGGGATAGTAGTAATGTTTAAATCATTGAGAATGCTGAGCAAACTATAAGAGATAAAGATAATAAAATTTATCCTTCTAAAAATGTGTTTTTTATCTAGCATGACTTACCAAACTTTTTACGAAGGTCTTTTCCAATGGTATAACCTGCCATAAATAAAGCGATACCAACACCTACACCAAAACCACCCTTTATTTCTTGCAATTCCTTATTAGAAATTTCACAATAGTTGTTCAAATCTTTCATCATATTAATCTCCTCCTAAAAAATAACCAGCTGCCAAACCAGAACCTATAAGTGCTGTTCCACCTGCAATAGCTTTCCAAGATACTGCTACTCCAAAGATAACCAAGGGAGCGAGACCGCCATCAATATCTGATAATTCATTTTCAGATAAGGATAAAAATTGATTGTCAAGAACGTCAAAATTTGTCATTGAACTTTCCTCCTTTTTTCTTGTTCACTTTTATATTCGGAAAAGAAAAGGAAAAGTGAGCATTTTTTAAATTATTTTTTAGCTAAGTATAGGCATTTTTGTTTGGGGGCAAAGAAAATTCCCATGTGCCAGCTTTTGTAGTATAATAGTAAGCAGACAAAAAGATAGGAATGTGTTATGAAAGTATTAGCTTTTGATACGTCCAGCAAGGCTCTTTCTCTCGCTATTTTAGAGGACAAGCAGGTTCTTGCCGAGACGACTATTAATATTAAGAAGAATCACAGTATTACCCTCATGCCAGCCATTGATTTTTTGATGGCAAGTTTGGATTGGACGCCCAAGGATTTGGACCGAATCGTGGTGGCGGAAGGGCCAGGTAGCTACACAGGTTTGCGAATTGCGGTAGCAACTGCTAAGACACTTGCTCATACTCTGAACATTGAGTTGGTTGGTATGTCTAGCCTCTTGGCTTTGGTGCCCTACCAACAAGAAGGTTTGTTCGTTCCTTTGATGGATGCGCGTCGCAACAATGTTTATGCAGGATTTTATGAAAATGCTAAGTCTGTCATGCCAGAAGCGCACTTACCCTTTGAGCGAGTGATTGAGTTAATCAAGGGGGCTAGTCAGGTTACCTTTGTCGGAGAAGTTGCCCCCTTTGTGGAGCAGATTCAAGAACACTTGCCAAGGACTAATTACAAAGAAACCCTGCCAAATGCAGCTAATCTTGCTCTTTTGGCTTGGGACAAGGAAGCAGACTCCTTGCATGATTTTGTGCCGAACTACCTCAAACGTGTTGAGGCTGAGGAAAACTGGCTCAAGAATCACACCGAGTCTGGCGAGTCTTACATTAAACGCCTATGATAGAAATCAAACGAATCCAACAACAGCCTGACTTGGCTCAAGCCATCTACGCTGTCATGGTAACTGTTTACCCAGTCAGTCCTTGGACTCTGGAACAAATCCAAGCAGACCTGTCCCAAGACCAGACTTGGTATGCTCTGGCTTATGATGGGGCAGAAGTGATTGGCTTTCTAGCTGTGCAGGAGAATCTTTTTGAGGCAGAAGTTCTGCAAATCTCTGTCAAACAAACCTATCAGGGTAAGGGGATTGCATCAGCCTTGTTTGCTCAATTGCCGACAGACAAGGAGATTTTCCTCGAAGTCAGAAAGTCAAATCAAAGAGCGCAAGCATTTTACAAGAAAGAAAAGATGGTGATCATCGCTGAGCGAAAGACCTACTACCATGATCCAGTCGAGGACGCCATCATCATGAAGAGAGAAATAGATGAAGGATAGATATATTTTAGCATTTGAGACATCCTGTGATGAGACCAGTGTTGCCGTACTGAAAAATGATGATGAGCTCTTGTCCAATGTCATTGCTAGTCAAATTGAGAGTCATAAGCGCTTCGGTGGCGTAGTGCCTGAAGTAGCCAGTCGCCACCATGTAGAGGTCATTACAGCCTGTATCGAGGAGGCTCTAGCAGAAGCAGGAATTACCGAAGAGGACGTAACAGCTGTGGCGGTTACCTATGGACCGGGCTTGGTCGGAGCCTTACTAGTTGGTTTGTCAGCTGCCAAGGCTTTTGCTTGGGCACATGGGCTTCCGCTGATTCCCGTTAACCACATGGCTGGCCACCTCATGGCCGCTCAGAGTGTGGAGCCTTTGGAGTTTCCCTTGCTAGCCCTCTTGGTTAGCGGTGGGCACACAGAGTTGGTTTATGTTTCGGAGGCTGGTGACTACAAGATTGTTGGGGAAACGCGAGATGACGCGGTTGGTGAGGCCTATGATAAGGTCGGTCGCGTCATGGGCTTGACCTATCCAGCAGGTCGCGAGATTGATGAGCTGGCTCATCAGGGGCAGGATATTTATGATTTCCCACGTGCCATGATTAAGGAAGATAATCTGGAGTTTTCATTCTCAGGTTTGAAATCTGCCTTTATTAATCTTCACCACAATGCCGAGCAAAAGGGAGAGAGCTTGTCAACAGAGGACTTGTGTGCTTCCTTCCAAGCAGCTGTACTGGATATTCTCATGGCAAAAACTAAGAAGGCTTTGGAGAAATACCCTGTTAAAACTCTTGTCGTGGCAGGTGGTGTGGCAGCCAATAAAGGTCTCAGAGAACGCCTAGCAACTGAAATTACAGATGTCAATGTCATCATTCCACCTCTGCGCCTCTGCGGAGACAATGCAGGAATGATTGCCTATGCCAGCGTCAGTGAGTGGAACAAAGAAAACTTTGCAAACTTGGACCTCAATGCCAAACCAAGTCTCGCTTTTGATACGATAGAATAAAGAGTCAGCTTGAGGCTGGCTTTTTCACTCACTGAAGTGTCAGAATATTTTGACAAAATGATAAAAATAATGATATAATATATAAAGAATAGGAGGTGGTAAGATGATTGAGAGAATGGAATTGGGAGAATTTTACAAGGAATTGCGCTTGGCTAGAAAGCTAAAACAGTCAGATGTGGCTTGTGCTGGACTAACAGCCTCTCAGTTGTCTAAGTTTGAACTAGGACAGTCTATGCTATCTGCAGACAAGTTGATCTTAGCCATCCAAGGAATCAATATGAATTTTGATGAGTTTGGTCATAAGCTCAACAATTATCAAGAATCTCCACATATGCGAATTGGTAGAAAGGTTGTGGATCGGTTTGCCCACCAAGATATAGCTGGCTTAGAGCAACTGTTGGAGGAAGTCGAGCGAGAACAGATGGCAGAGACCTATCGTCGTTTGAATGCCATTGTGATTAAAGATGCTATCCATTCCTTAGATAAAAGCTATCCGCTAGCAGAGGAGGATAGCGAGTTTTTAACTACCTACCTCTACGCTATTGAGTCTTGGACCTGGTTTGAACTCTATATATTCTGTAATACCATGCCTTTCTTGAGCAATCAAGATTTGATATTTTTATCAACCACTTTACTTGAGAAATCTAAGGAATTTAAAGAGTTGGTACATAATAGACTGTATATGAAAAGTGGCTTTCTGAATATTATATCAGAACTCATGGAGCGAAAACTTTTCTCATACATCCCAATCTTTGAAACTGAGTTGGAGAGCATGTTGCGTCCGTACGATGTTTTTGAAAAAGTATTGTGGCAATTTTTAAAGAAAATGAGTATTTTCCTTCAAACCAAAGGAAACAATCAAAAAGAGATTGAACACTTTATCCAATCTCTGCAAGTATTAGAAAATCCACAATTGATAGCCCTCTTCGAATTGCGTTTTCAGCAATACAAAGAGCTTATTGAGTAGTAAACAATCGCAAATCTGAAATTTCTATAAGAAAAAATATCAAATATGCGATTTACTAAAATGTGGTGATTTCCGTGTTATACTATCTTTATTTCATAGTATAGGAGAAAATAGAATGAAAAAGATAATCTCACGCTACTACTTGTTTATAGCTTTTCTACTAGTTATTGCTGACCAGAAGTTCAGTGGTCTAGTTTTACGCAGCAACCTTGTTACTGGTCTATCTGACTTTGCCTACTATTTGTCGGATATGATGTTGAATTTTCTTGTAGTTCTTCTTGCTTTTTTTGCTATGACTAAGTCAGGGAGATGGCAACAAATCAATAGTAGAAAGTTTAAAGGGTCCTATCTTTTCTATTCTTTTCTAGCTCTTCTTGCTTTTGTTATTTGGAATTTTGTTACATTTTTTATTTTTCCACCTACTCGAAATGAAATTTCTTATCAACATGCTGCTCCTACTTTTACAGGAGCTACGGCATTTTTGATGTATTTTTTTTATCCTGTGATTGCAGGCCCCATTTTTGAAGAGATGATTTATCGTGGATTAGTGATGACTGCTCTGGAAAAAGGGAAGAAATGGGGACTGGATGTACTCGGATCAGCTATATTATTTGGAATCTTGCACATTAGTAGTCATGGTTGGGTCTTGACAGACTTTGTCTACTATATGGGTGGCGGCCTTATATTTGCAGTCTTATTTAGAGTAACAAAGTCAATTTATTGGCCTATTGGGTTGCATATAGTCTACAATGGCATTGGTCAGATTCTCCCCTTGTTGTTTTAGATTCTTTTGCTAATCATAAAAACAAAAGAGCTGACTAACTAAGTATTATAAATGGGACTGGCTCTCCAGTCTTTTTTATTTTGACTGTCTGTTACTAATTTTTGCTCAATCCTTTGTTTCCTCAAAATTCAAAGAACTAATCTCTAAATGTAATCGGGAAATCCAATGATTGTTAGTCCGAGACTTTTTTAGTATAGTAGGTATATGAGAAACAAAATAATAAACAGTCTGCTTGCTCTAGGAGCTCTTTTTCTACTTTTAACAGCTTGCCAGAATTTTAAAAAAACACGACTGGTCTTGTTTGAACCCCTTTCATTCAATATGCCCCTCAAAGTATTTGGAGAATTGTTTGGAGAGGCTAGCGAAGTGGTGGAAGAAACCGAGATGGGCTATCGAGATAGCTGGCGTGGAGAAGACCCCTATTTCTATAAAACGGGACGCCTTTTCTATGATTACGAAAATATTGCTTTGAATGGTTATACAGGTCGAGCAAGATTCACATTTTCAAAATCACATCGCTTGGAAAAAGCGACAGTTCATATTCCTGTAGCTTCAAAAGAGGAGCAATATGTCGTGCTCAACAATCTATCCCAGACTATAAAAAAAGAAATTGAAGCTCTTCCGAATTTTCAATCTGTAACTACCGAGACGGTAGGACTATACGATGACGGTTATCGCTATAAAGTCAAGTTGAAAGGACAAAGGAGAGAATTCTGGGTCGATGTTTATCCAACAGAAGATGAAGATGCTAAAGAAATTGAAGATAAAAAGTATACTATTCGGGTGGATCAGTTTAGGATGCATTAATAACACTCATGGAATTTCAGCATTTTTTCTAGCTCCAAGTTTCAGATTCTAAACTTTTTTCTCTTTCCTGAATGTGTTATAATAGTCCATGCTGTGGCTGGAACTGATTCAGCCCATTCATTAAGACAATACGAGGAGAAAGATGAAAGAAAAAGGATTTTGGGAGGGGGCGCAGGCAGCTATGCCAACAGCCCTTGGTTATGTCAGTATCGGCCTGGCCTGTGGGATTATTGGTGCGTCCTATGTGACACCTGTTGAGATGGGCTTGATGAGCCTCTTTGTTTATGCTGGGAGCGCCCAGTTTGCCATGTTGGCCCTGATTGCGGTTCAAGCGCCTGTGGCAGCTATTGCTATGACGGTCTTTTTGATTAATTTGCGTCTCTTTTTGTTGAGCTTGCACGCATCAACCTATTTCCGTCATACCAGTCTCTGGCAAAATATCGGTATGTCTAGCCTTTTGACTGATGAGACTTATGGTGTTTTGATGGGCGAATTGGCCCATACAGACAAGGTCAATCCTATGTGGATGCACGGAAACAATCTCAATAGCTATGTGGCTTGGTTTGTGGGGACAGTTGTCGGAACAGCTCTGGGTGGCCTGCTGCCAAACCCAGAAATCTTTGGGCTAGACTTTGCTTTGGTTGGGATGTTCATCGGGATTTTTGCTTCGCAATTCCAGATTATGCAAAGACGGATTCCTGTCCGCAATCTGCTCATTATCCTAGCAGTTGTTGCGGTGTCCTTCTTTTTACTCTTGACAGTGGTGTCTCAGTCACTAGCTGTTCTGTTTGCGACGCTACTTGGTTGTACAATGGGGGTGGTTTTAGATGGTCAGTAAGTATCTTTTATTAGCAGTTATTTTCTCTGGTCTTGTGACTTGGATTCCCCGTATGATTCCCTTCATCTTGGTTAAGTATAAGGGCTTGCCTGCGATTGTTGAACGTTTTTTGAAGTTCTTGCCCGTTTCTATTATCTTTGCCTTGATTCTTTCAAGTGTAGTGACAGGCAAGGTTGGCAGTCTTCCTCAAATCAAATGGCTAGACTTCTTGGCAGTCTTTCCAACCGCTTGGGTAGCCTTTCGCTACCGTAATCTAGTCGGAACAGTTCTCTTTGGAGTGGTCTTGATTGCCGTCTTGCGTTTGGTCTTTTAAATCAGCCATAAAGAAAACCTATCACAGAGATAGATATCATATAATGGCGTAAATGCTCTTTTTCTGTTAAGATTATAAGGTATTCTATTTTGGAGGAAATGACATGAAAAAAATCGTTAAATACTCATCTCTTGCTGCTCTAGGACTTGTCGCTGCAGGTGTGCTAGCTGCTTGCTCAGGTGGTGCTAAGAAAGAGGGAGAAGCAGCTGGCAAGAAAGAAATTATCGTTGCAACCAATGGCTCGCCAAAACCATTTATCTATGAAGAAAATGGCGAATTGACTGGTTACGAGATTGAAGTCGTTCGCGCTATCTTTAAAGATTCTGACAAATATGATGTCAAGTTTGAAAAGACAGAATGGTCAGGTGTCTTTGCAGGTCTTGACGCTGACCGTTACAATATGGCTGTCAACAATCTGAGCTACACTAAAGAACGTGCGGAGAAATACCTCTATGCCGCACCAATTGCCCAAAACCCTAATGTCCTTGTCGTGAAGAAAGACGACTCTAGTATCAAGTCTCTCGCTGATATCGGTGGAAAATCGACGGAAGTCGTTCAAGCCACCACATCAGCTAAGCAGTTAGAAGCATACAACGCTGAACACTCGGACAACCCAACTATCCTTAACTATACTAAGGCAGACTTCCAACAAATCATGGTACGTTTGAGTGATGGACAATTTGACTATAAAATTTTTGATAAAATCGGTGTTGAAACAGTTATCAAGAACCAAGGGTTGGATAACTTGAAAGTCATTGAACTTCCAAGTGACCAACAACCTTACGTTTACCCACTTCTTGCCAAAGGTCAAGATGAGTTGAAGACATTTGTGGACAAACGCATCCAAGAACTCTACAAAGACGGAACTCTTGAAAAACTGTCTAAACAATTCTTCGGCGACACTTATCTACCAGCAGAAGCTGATATTAAATAATTTTTTGAAATCATCCATTCTTAGTAAGGTGGGTGATTTCTCAGTTTTTAGGGATATAGTTTTAAACTATATATCTGACTATCTAATAACAATTTGTGAAATCAAACAAATTGTGAGATACTAGTACGGTATTATTTTTAAGGAGAAAGAATCATGAAAATCAAAAAATGGCTTGGTGTAGCAGCCCTTGCTACAGTCGCAGGTTTGACTCTTGCCGCTTGCGGAAACTCAGAAAAGAAAGCAGACAATGCAACAACTATCAAAATCGCAACTGTTAACCGTAGCGGTTCTGAAGAAAAACGTTGGGACAAAATCCAAGAATTGGTTAAAAAAGACGGCATTACCTTGGAATTTACAGAGTTCACAGACTACTCACAACCAAACAAGGCAACTGCTGATGGCGAAGTAGATTTGAACGCTTTCCAACACTACAACTTCTTGAACAACTGGAACAAAGAAAACGGGAAAGACCTTGTAGCGATTGCGGATACTTACATTTCTCCAATCCGTCTTTACTCAGGTTTGAATGGAAGTGACAATAAGTACACTAAAGTCGAAGATATCCCAGCAAACGGAGAAATCGCTGTACCGAACGATGCTACAAACGAAAGCCGTGCGCTTTACTTGCTTCAATCAGCTGGCTTGATTAAATTGGATGTTTCAGGAACTGCTCTTGCAACAGTTGCCAACATCAAAGAAAATCCAAAGAACTTGAAAATCACTGAATTGGACGCTAGCCAAACAGCTCGTTCATTGTCATCAGTTGACGCTGCCGTTGTAAACAATACCTTCGTTACAGAAGCAAAATTGGACTACAAGAAAGCACTTTTCAAAGAACAAGCTGATGAAAATTCAAAACAATGGTACAACATCATCGTTGCGAAAAAAGATTGGGAAACATCACCTAAGGCTGATGCTATCAAGAAAGTGATCGCAGCTTACCACACAGATGACGTGAAAAAAGTTATCGAAGAAACATCAGACGGTTTGGATCAACCAGTTTGGTAATAAGAAACAGGGAGGTGGGAGAGAGAATTCCACCTCTTGCTTTTGTATAGAGAATAGATTGTCAGGAAGAGTAGTTCATAGAAAGGTAGAGAGAATATGGTTTTTCCTAGCGAACAAGAACAGATTGAAAAATTTGAAAAGGATCATGTGGCCCAGCATTATTTTGAGGTTTTGCGTACCTTGATTTCTAAGAAATCAGTCTTTGCCCAGCAGGTTGGACTTAAGGAAGTCGCAAACTATCTGGGTGAGATTTTCAAACGTGTTGGGGCTGAAGTGGAGATTGATGAGACTTATACGGCGCCCTTTGTTATGGCGCATTTCAAGAGTTCACGTCCAGATGCCAAGACCTTGATTTTCTATAACCACTATGACACGGTGCCAGCGGATGGAGATCAGGTCTGGACAGAGGATCCCTTTACGCTTTCGGTCCGCAATGGCTACATGTATGGGCGTGGAGTTGACGACGATAAGGGCCATATCACGGCTCGTTTGAGTGCTTTGAGAAAATACATGCAGCACCATGATGACCTGCCTGTCAATATCAGTTTTATCATGGAGGGAGCGGAGGAATCTGCCTCGACAGATCTAGATAAGTATCTGGAAAAACATGCGGATAAACTCCGTGGAGCAGATTTGTTGGTCTGGGAACAAGGGACCAAAAATGCCTTGGAACAGCTAGAAATTTCTGGTGGAAACAAGGGGATTGTGACCTTTGATGCCAAGGTAAAAAGTGCCGATGTGGATATCCACTCTAGTTATGGTGGGGTTGTGGAATCAGCTCCTTGGTATCTCCTTCAAGCCTTACAGTCTCTTCGCGCTGCAGATGGCCGTATCTTGGTTGAAGGCTTGTACGAAGAAGTACAAGAGCCAAACGAACGGGAATTGGACTTGGTGGATACTTACGCTCAACGTAATCCAGGGGAAATCAGCCAGATTTATGGATTGGAATTGCCTCTCTTACAAGAGGACCGCGCAGCCTTCCTAAAACGGTTCTTTTTCGAGCCAGCCCTTAATATCGAAGGAATTCAGTCAGGCTACCAAGGGCAAGGGGTTAAAACGATTTTGCCAGCAGAAGCCAGTGCCAAGTTAGAAGTTCGTTTGGTTCCTGGCCTAGAACCGCATGATGTTCTGGAAAAAATTCGGAAACAGCTAGACAAAAATGGCTTTGATAAGGTAGAATTATACTATACCTTGGGAGAGATGAGCTATCGAAGTGATATGAGCGCGCTAGCCATTCTCAATGTAATCGAGTTGGCCAAGAAATTCTATCCACAGGGCGTTTCAGTCTTGCCGACTACAGCGGGGACAGGGCCTATGCATACGGTCTTTGATGCCCTAGAGGTACCAATGGTGGCCTTCGGTTTAGGAAACGCCAATAGTCGAGACCACGGTGGAGATGAAAATGTGCGAATCGCCGATTATTACACCCATATTGAATTAGTAGAGGAGCTGATTAGAAGCTATGAGTAGAGATATTATCAAGTTAGATCAGATCGATGTGACTTTTCATCAAAAGAAGAGAACCATCACAGCGGTCAAGGATGTGACCATTCACATCCAAGAAGGGGATATCTACGGAATCGTTGGATATTCTGGAGCAGGGAAATCAACCCTTGTACGGGTGATTAACCTCTTGCAAAAACCATCTGCAGGGAAAATCACCATTGACGACGATGTGATTTTTGATGGTAAGGTGACTTTGACGGCAGAGCAGTTGCGTCGTAAACGTCAAGATATCGGGATGATTTTCCAGCATTTTAACCTGATGAGTCAGAAGACGGCAGAGGAGAATGTAGCCTTCGCTCTTAAACATTCTGGACTCAGCAAGGAAGAGAAGAAGGCTAAAGTAGCCAAGTTGTTGGACTTGGTTGGCTTGGCAGACCGTGCTGAAAACTACCCTTCACAATTATCTGGAGGGCAAAAACAGCGTGTGGCCATTGCGCGTGCCTTGGCAAATGATCCAAAAATCTTGATTTCAGATGAGTCAACTTCTGCCCTTGACCCTAAGACAACCAAGCAGATTTTGGCCTTGTTGCAAGATTTGAACCAAAAATTAGGCTTGACTGTTGTCTTGATTACGCATGAAATGCAGATTGTCAAAGATATTGCCAATCGTGTGGCAGTTATGCAGGATGGGCATTTGATTGAGGAGGGTAGTGTTCTTGAAATCTTCTCAGATCCTAAACAACCCTTGACTCAAGACTTTATATCAACAGCCACAGGTATTGACGAAGCCATGGTCAAAATCGAGAAGCAAGAAATCGTGCAACATCTGTCTGAAAACAGTCTTTTGGTGCAGCTCAAGTATGCGGGTGCTTCAACAGACGAGCCACTTTTGAATGAATTGTACAAGCATTATCAAGTGACGGCTAATATCCTCTATGGGAATATCGAAATTCTCGATGGTACTCCTGTCGGAGAATTGGTTGTGGTCTTGTCAGGTGAAAAAGCAGCGTTGGCAGGTGCCCAAGAAGCCATTCGTCAAGCAGGCGTACAACTAAAAGTATTGAAGGGAGGACAGTAAGATGGAATCATTGATTCAAACCTATTTACCAAATGTTTATAAAATGGGCTGGGCTGGTCAAGCAGGCTGGGGAACAGCCATCTACCTAACCCTCTATATGACAGTTCTTTCCTTCATCATCGGAGGTTTCTTGGGACTAGTGGCAGGTCTTTTCCTTGTCTTGACAGCGCCAGGCGGTGTTTTGGAAAATAAGGTCGTTTTTTGGATTTTGGATAAGATTACCTCTATTTTCCGTGCAGTGCCATTTATCATTCTCTTGGCAGTCTTGTCACCCTTCTCACACCTAATCGTAGGGACAAGTATCGGGCCAAATGCGGCTATTGTACCCCTATCTTTTGCGGTCTTTGCCTTCTTTGCCCGTCAGGTGCAGGTTGTCTTGGCTGAATTGGATGGTGGTGTCATTGAGGCGGCTCAAGCGAGCGGGGCGACATTCTGGGATATCGTAGGTGTTTATCTATCAGAAGGTCTTCCAGATTTGATTCGTGTGACGACTGTGACCTTGATTTCACTTGTTGGTGAAACAGCCATGGCCGGTGCGGTTGGAGCTGGTGGTATCGGTAACGTAGCCATCGCTTATGGATTTAACCGCTATAATCACGATGTGACTATCTTGGCAACCATCATTATCATTTTGATTATCTTTACAATCCAATTCTTGGGAGACTTCTTGACCAAAAAATTGAGTCATAAATAAAAAGAGCCGTGTGGCTCTTTTTAGTAATCAGATTTTCTGTGCAAATTTTTTACTTAAGGCTTGTCCAATCAAGGCACCCACTAGGGCTCCGATGACAATACTTGCGATAAATAAAAGGACAGTTCCAGGATTTGGCGCGACCATGATACGGTCGATATATTCTTGCGATTTTCCTCTTGCCAGAAGGGTAGCCATATAGGCTTTGGGAGTAATCCACATAAGTAAGATTGGGCCAGTTGAGCTAAAGGCAAAAATAACGAAAGAAAGGAAATTCTTTGTTTGGTCCTTGTATTTTCCTAAATGAGCTATTCCATCTGCTAGGAGGCCACAGATAATTCCAGGAAGGAAGGCACCAGCACCGTGTTTAGATCCCAAGAAAAAGAGGGCCATGACAAGGCCGATAGTGGTAATGGCTCCAAAGCGCGGAACTTTTGCGACTAGGATCATATAGACGCTACCGCCGACAAGGGCAGTAAAGGCAGGCGCATAAAACATGTTTCCAGCTTGGTCAAAGAAATTGCCCAAAAGGACACCAATCCCCATGCAGAGGAAGTAAAGAACTGCAAAAAGCAGTGTAGTTAAGATAGATTTCTTCATGAATTGTCTCCTGATAATTTTTTCACAATTCTCATTGTACCACGGTTTGGTGGGATTGTAAATGAGGAGAAAGTGTTATTGTTTGCTTGTCAAACTAAATTTTTATAGATTTGTTAATTTTAAATCGTTTTACTGTATTGTTTAAACCAATTCGACCTTCGCAGAGCTTTTAAACAAACAACGCATTAAGGCTGCCCAGCAACTCTTGCTTTCAACTAGTGACAGCATCGAAGATATTTGTTATGCTGTTGGTTACAGTAATGTTGGATATTTCTATAAAGTGTTCCGAAAATTGTGCGGAAAATCGCCAAAAGCCTACCGAAAACAGGTAGAAACGACACTATAATATTTGTATTCCTTTACAAAAGGTGCTATAATATAAATAATAATATCAGGAGGTTCTATCATGAAAAAGAAACCAATCTATCTATGGGTATTACTGATTTTTTCAGCCTTACTCTCAGCAATGTCACTATTTGGAATCATATCTCCAGTACCTACTGCGGAGGGTATGAATAATCTAGAAACATCAGCATCAGGTGTTAATGCTACTTATGCTAAGGAGCTCGTTGCTTACACCATTAAGGTGTCGGAGCATGGACATTCTATCTTCAGCATTCTCTTGGTTGTCTTATCTGTTATTCTGGTTGTTGTGGCTTTGGTTTTCCTTGTTCGTAAAAACATCCAATTGGCTAACTACACTTATCTTGCTTATGTCTTCGTTGCCATCGTTGGTTCTATCTACAACTTTATCGGCGTTCAGGATGCGGTTTCACTTTTTACAGACCCTAACATCCGTATGGGAGCGGAGCTTGGTGCCAAAGGTTCTGCTATTTTTGGGATCGTACTCAATGTTCTTTTCCTAGCCCTTGTCTTTTACAAGATGTGGCGTCAGCAAAAAGCCTTGGCGGAAGAAGAGGAAACAGAAGAACTTGCCTAAGTATTGACAAAAAATAACTATCAAGTTACAATCTTGGTAGTTATTTTTCGATTATAGATAAAATCATGGAGGTACATATGAAGACAATTTCTTTAGTTTATATTAGTCTGAGTGGCAACACTGAGAGTTTTGTGACGCGCTTGAAAGACTATCTCTTGTCCCAGTACGAGGGAATTGAGGTCCAAAAGATTCATATCAAGGATTTGGTCAAAGAAGGCCAAGATTTCTATGAAATGGACTATCCCTATGTTGCTTTTTTGCCGACCTACCTTGAAGGTGGGAATGGCGTGGATAACGGAGATGTTGAGATATTGACGACACCCGTTGGGGATTTTATCGCCTATGGAGACAATGCTAGTAAGTGTTTTGGTGTGGTTGGTTCAGGAAATCGTAACTTTAATAACCAATACTGTCTGACAGCCAAGCAATACAGTCAACGCTTTGGTTTCCCTGTATTGGCCGATTTTGAAATGCGAGGCATGCTTGGAGATATCAAACGTGTCGCAGCTATTATCGCAGATTTGTATGACTTGGAAAGTTAAGCTTAGGCTTGACTTTTTTATTATTCCAAGTGGTTTTATCAGCACTCTTACTTTTTATGCTTCAAGAGTTGATTGATATGGTCCACTTTTTTAGCTTCTCTTTTATAAAGAATAGCCCAAATGATGAGGTAGACAATCACAAACTCGATAATGAGCTGGAGATAGAAGAACCAGTGGAAGGGGAACCAACCTGCTAGGGTTGCTAGTGGGACAAAGCCAGCCAGCATGAGGAAGAAATGGGTCAGAGTCGCACGGAGCAAGCTCCAGTCACGGCTGAATAATCGCTTTCCAAAGTTGAAGAGCATACCGATAGCTGCCCAAATAAGTGTACAGTAGAGCAAGACCAGGGCACCGTGAACCTGATGTTGCACCATCACTTGTCCAATCAGAGACTCGGGACTCAGTGGGGCGTAGGTGTTTGGGGCGTAGATGAATGAAAAGATGATAGAGAGGATGAGGCCGATGAGGACACCAGTAGCTGCGTCGTGGAAGATTTGTTTTTTCATAGTTCTAATTTCTCCTTGATGGTTTTTAGATAACGGCGTGAAGAGTAGGTGAAGCTTTCGTTTTTCAAGAAAATTTCTACCAGACCGTTGGGCGTGAGCTTGAGATGAGAGATGGAGTTGATATTGATGATTTCTGATTGGGAAATTTGGATAAAATTGGTTGGCAAGACTTCAAGGACCTGATAGAGTCGTAAGTCAATGGTGTAGGTCTGACTTGCTGTTTCTGCTAGAACCTTCCGATTCTCGATATAGAAGCGCTGAATCTTGCCAATCTCAACGAGATAGACCTGATTATCGATTTTCCCTTTGATTGTTTCTGTTCGGTCCAGATTTTCTGCGAACTCGATGACTTTTTGGACTTTTTCGGTTTCTTGAGGTGCTTGGACAATCAGTCTTTCCTCTTCGTAAGTCTCACTAATCTGTAGTTCTACTTTCATAAATTTCTCTCCTTGTTTTTCATACAAAATTGTGATCACTTCTTGTACACTTTTATTAAACACTATTTTACGACACCTGGCAAGGGACTTTGTCTATGTGGAGGGATTTGTATCCTATGTGGTGCTTGCTTTTCTGTCCTATCTGAAATATGGTATAATAGCACTAATCAATTTCTAGGAAAATAGATACGGAAAGGGGCTGAAAGATGTCTCATATTATTGAATTGCCAGAGGTGCTGGCAAACCAGATTGCAGCTGGAGAGGTTATCGAGCGTCCAGCTAGCGTTGTTAAGGAGCTGGTAGAAAATGCCATTGATGCTGGCTCTAGTCAGATTATCATTGAGATTGAGGAATCAGGTCTCAAGAAGATTCAAATCACAGATAATGGTCATGGAATTGCCCACGATGAGGTGGAGTTAGCCCTGCGTCGTCATGCGACCAGTAAGATAAAAAATCAAGCAGACCTCTTTCGGATTCGGACGCTTGGTTTTCGTGGTGAAGCCCTTCCTTCTATAGCGTCTGTTAGTGTCTTAACTCTGTTGACTGCGGTGGATGGCGCAAGTCACGGGACCAAGCTCGTCGCACGTGGGGGAGAAGTAGAAGAAATCATCCCAGCTACCAGTCCAGTGGGAACCAAGGTTTGTGTGGAGGACCTCTTTTTCAATACGCCTGCCCGCCTTAAGTATATGAAGAGCCAGCAAGCGGAGCTGTCTCATATCATTGATATTGTCAACCGTCTGGGCTTGGCCCATCCTGAGATTTCTTTTAGTTTGATTAGTGATGGTAAGGAAATGACACGAACAGCGGGAACAGGTCAATTGCGCCATGCTATCGCAGGGATTTACGGTTTAGCCAGTGCCAAGAAGATGATTGAAATTGAGAACTCTGACCTTGATTTCGAAATTTCAGGTTTTGTATCCTTGCCTGAGTTGACTCGGGCTAATCGCAACTATATCAGCCTCTTCATCAATGGTCGTTATATCAAGAATTTCCTACTCAATCGTGCTATTTTAGATGGTTATGGCAGCAAGCTTATGGTGGGGCGTTTTCCACTGGCTGTCATTCACATCCATATCGATCCTTATCTAGCGGATGTCAATGTGCATCCGACTAAGCAAGAGGTGCGGATTTCCAAGGAAAAAGAATTGATGGCCTTGGTTTCAGAAGCTATTTCCAACAGTCTCAAGGAACAAACCTTGATACCAGATGCCTTGGAAAATCTTGCCAAATCGACTGTGCGAAATCGTGAGAAGGTGGAACAAACTATTCTTCCACTCAAAGAAAATACGCTCTACTATGAGAAAACAGATCCGACAAGACCTAGTCAAGCTGAAGTAGCTGATTATCAGGTGGAATTGACTGAGGAAGGACAGGATTTAACCCTATTTGCCAAGGAAACCTTGGAGCAGCTGACTAAGCCTAGCAAACTGCATTTTGCAGAGAGAAAGCCTGCTATTTATGACCAACTAGACCATCCAGAGCTAGATTTAGCCAGTCTGGATAAAGCCTATGATAAGCTGGAGCGAGAAGAATCTTCAAGCTTTCCAGAGTTGGAATTTTTCGGGCAAATGCATGGAACCTATCTCTTTGCCCAAGGGCGAGATGGGCTCTACATCATAGACCAACATGCGGCGCAGGAACGGGTCAAGTACGAGGAGTACCGTGAAAGCATTGGCAATGTTGACCAGAGCCAGCAGCAACTCCTAGTGCCCTACATCTTTGAATTTCCAGCGGATGATGCTCTGCGTCTCAAGGAACGAATGGCACTTTTGGAGGAAGTGGGTGTCTTTCTAGCAGAGTACGGGGAAAATCAATTCATCTTACGTGAACATCCTATTTGGATGGCAGAAGAAGAGATTGAATCAGGCATCTATGAGATGTGCGACATGCTCCTTTTGACCAAGAAAGTTTCTATCAAGAAATACCGAGCAGAGTTGGCCATTATGATGTCCTGCAAGCGATCTATCAAGGCCAATCATCGTATCGATGACCATTCGGCTAGACAACTCCTCTATCAGCTTTCTCAATGTGACAATCCCTATAACTGTCCCCACGGACGCCCTGTTTTGGTGCATTTTACCAAGTCAGATATGGAAAAGATGTTCCGACGCATTCAGGAAAATCACACCAGTCTCCGTGAGTTGGGGAAATATTAAACTAAAAGGAAAACTATGTACGAATATTTAAAAGGAATCATTACCAAAATTACTGCTAAATACATTGTTCTTGAAACCAATGGTATTGGTTATATACTGCATGTGGCCAATCCTTATGCCTATTCAGGTCAGGTTAATCAGGAGGCTCAGATTTATGTGCATCAAGTCGTGCGTGAGGACGCTCATCTGCTTTATGGATTTCGCTCAGAAGACGAGAAAAAGCTCTTTCTCAGTCTGATTTCGGTTTCTGGGATTGGTCCTGTATCAGCTCTTGCTATTATCGCTGCCGATGACAATGCTGGCTTGGTTCAAGCCATCGAAACCAAGAATATCACTTATTTGACCAAGTTTCCTAAAATTGGTAAGAAAACAGCCCAGCAGATGGTGCTAGACTTGGAAGGCAAGGTAGTAGTTGCAGGAGATGACCTTCCTGCCAAGGTGGCAGTGCAAGCTAGCGCTGAAAACCAAGAATTGGAAGAAGCTATGGAGGCCATGTTGGCTCTGGGCTACAAGGCAACAGAGCTCAAGAAAATCAAGAAATTCTTTGAAGGAACGACAGATACAGCAGAGAACTATATCAAGTCGGCCCTTAAAATGTTGGTCAAATAGGAGCAGAGCATGACAAAACGTTGTTCGTGGGTCAAGATGACCAATCCGCTCTATATCGCCTATCATGATGAGGAGTGGGGCCAACCCCTCCATGATGACCAAGCATTGTTTGAGTTGTTGTGTATGGAAACCTATCAGGCAGGCCTATCTTGGGAAACGGTACTCAACAAACGCCAAGCTTTCCGAGAAGCTTTTCATGGCTATCAAATTCAAGCGGTCGCAGATATGACCGACACCGAATTGGAAGCCTTGCTAGATAATCCAGCTATTATCCGAAATCGAGCCAAGATTTTTGCTACATGTGCTAACGCCCAAGCCTTTCTACGACTACAGGCAGAGTACGGCTCTTTTGATGCCTATCTTTGGTCTTTTGTTGAGGGGAAAATGATCGTTAACGATGTTTCCGATTATCGCCAAGCCCCAGCTAAAACACCTTTGTCTGAAAAATTAGCCAAAGATCTCAAAAAACGAGGCTTCAAGTTCACAGGCCCAGTCGCCGTATTGTCATTTTTACAAGCTGCAGGTCTGGTTGATGACCATGAGAATGATTGTGAATGGAAGGGTCTTAAATGATGTCTAACAAATATAAGGGAATTCTGATTTTTGCGATTCTCTATACAGTCCTCTTTGTGTTTGATGGCGTTAAATTGCTGACTTCTTTAATGCCATCTTCCATTGCAAATTATCTAGTTTATGTAGTTTTAGCTCTATATGGCTCCTTCTTGTTCAAGGATAGATTGATCCAACAATGGAAGGAGATTAGAAAGACTAAAAGAAAATTCTTCTTTGGCGTCTTAACAGGATGGCTCTTTCTCATCCTGATGACTGTTTTCTTTGGATTTATATCAGGAATGTTGAGGCAGTTTGTGGGACTAGATGGACAAGGTCTAAATCAGTCTAATATTCAAAGTACCTTTCAAGAACAACCACTACTGATTGCTGTTTTTGCTTGTGTCATTGGACCTTTGGTGGAAGAACTCTTTTTCCGTCAGGTCTTATTGCATTACTTGCAGAAACGGTTGCCAGGTTTACTAAGCATTATTCTGGTAGGACTTGTTTTTGCTCTAACTCATATGCATAGTTTGGCTCTATCAGAGTGGATTGGTGCAGTTGGTTACTTAGGTGGAGGCCTTGCCTTTTCTATTATTTATGTGAAAGAAAAGGAGAATATCTACTATCCCCTACTTGTTCACATGTTAGGCAACAGCCTTTCCTTGCTCATTTTAGTTATCAGTAGTATGTGACGTTTTAGTAGTTATACAAGAGAAAAAAGCTGAGAAACTTTTCCCAGCTTTATTTGTTATAGTCAAAGCGAATGACTTGTTCCTGTGCATCTACATGAGCATGGACCCCAAAGGGTACAATTGCTCTTGGAGTTGCGTGGCCGACATTCAGATTATAGATAATCGGGATATTGCTGTCAATGATATCCAATAGCACCTCTTTATAGTCGTCATAGAAAGTTTCATCCATAGGTTTTCCGACCAAGAGTCCACTGATGACCTCGAATATACCAGTGTTCTTTAAAGTCTGCAACATCTTTTTGAAGTCTTTCGGTTCAGGCTTTTCTTCGCTTGTTTCTAGTAAGAGGATTTTTCCTTCACAGTCTGACAAGTCAGGGAAAAGTTTGTATTTTTGGCATAGCTCCGTGCTATCTGTGTATCGAGAGTTGTCAAAGATATCGTAGAGGGATTCGAGGCAACCACCGAGGATTTTCCCCTCGAACTGGGCATTTCCTTGCAATAATTCAAAACCGGTATTTGCATGACTGACACGAGGTGTCCCCAGAGCCTTGGGACTGAAGTCAGTCCTTTCCTCATACCAAACGTCACTAGGGCGGATTTCTGAGATTCTTCCAGTCTCAATCAATTCTTTAAAGTAGTGAAGGCTATAGGCTAACATTTCTTTGTCTAATTCACAAATGTCTGCTAAGAAGGATTGACCATAAAAAGTCTTGATTCCTAGTTTATGCAACATGAGATGGTTCATGGTTGTATCCGAGAAGCCAAGAAAAATTTTTTGTTTGATAACCTTTTGTAGTTGGTCATTTTCAAAAAGATAAGGTAGTAAGCGATAGGTATCGTCTCCACCGATGGCGCATAGGATCATGTCGATGCTATCATCAGAAAAGGCATGAATCAAATCCTCTGCACGAGCTTCAGGATGGTCTTTGATAAAGTCTAATCCTTTTTGCGAATGGGGCAAAAAGATAGGATTGAGTCCCAAGTCCTTGAGACGTCGGACACCCAAGTCCACTTCGTGTTTGACAAAGTCCTCTCCGATAATGCCACTAGATAAACTAACAATACCAATAGTAGAAATCATATCTCATCCTCCTAGAAATAGATTGAGCCTATTTTATCATAAAAGATGAGAGAACGCTATGTGGGATATCAGAAGAATACTTTAAAATCAAAAAAGTAAGTGAAAAGCAACCGCACCTGCAGCTGCTTTTATCATTCTTCTTAATAGCGTGTTGGTCCTGCACTTGCGCTACGAATATTCAAGCGTTTCTTGAGATAGAAGCGAAGGGCTAGGAGGGCTGCTCCGATAATAGCCAGTGGCACTGGAGCAAGGACTGGGTTAAGGCTAGCTGGTAGGAAGCTTGTTGCAAAGAAGACAAGCAACCAAAGGAACATAGATGCTAGGATAACTAGTACAGATTTCCAGAAAGGTGGACGTTGACTGCGGTCCATATCTGGTCCATAGTATTGGTAAACAAAGTAGTACATCAAGTAGAAGGCAAATCCACCAACAAGTCCAACTAACAAGAGAGTGATAAATCCATAGCCGAAAGCCTGATCTGCCGCAAAGAAAGTTGTGAGGGCGCTGACGAGGGCAAAGAGGCTAGTGATGAAAAGAGCTGAGTCCATAATCATGAGTTTTGGATCATCATTTTCCTTTGGATGCTCTTTTTCATATTGTTCCTTGACAGTGAAACTATGAGCCCAGTGGGTTGGTGCGCCATAGAGGGAACGAGCAGTCGTACCCTTGGCTTGCTCTTTAAGGATTTTGGGAATGACTTCCTCAAAGATTGCCTTGATTTCAGCGTCTGTTTTCCCATCTTTGATGAATTGTTGGGTAGCAATGTGGATAAACTCTTGGTTTTTCTTAGTTAATTTTTGTAGATCAATCTGAGACATAGGAACTCCTCTTAGAACCATTTTTTATGGATGAGATAGAGAGTGAGCGAGACACTCATAGCAAAGGCGATAAAAACGATTAACCAGAAGGCATTCGGTTCGCCGTTTAGGGGGATTTCATTATCCTTAAAGTTCATCCCGTAGGCAGAAAAGACCATGGTTGGGATGGACATGACGATGGTCACAAGGGCCAAGGTTTTCATGATGTTGTTCTGGTTGTTAGAAATGATAGAGGCGAAGGTCTCTGTCATAGAATGCAAGACGTTTCCATAAATGTCTGCCATCTCGATGGCCTGTTGGGTTTCAATCAGGGTATCTTCAAGCAGGTCTTCGTCCTCAAGGTATTTCTTAATATTGCTGGTTGAGCTGGTCAATTTCTTAATCACACGCTCGTTTGTTTTGAGGGAGGCCTTGAAATAGACGATGGTTTTTTCCAATTCCATGAGCTCAATCAATTCTTCATTACGAGTTGATTGATGCAGTTGACTTTCGATTTGCTCACTCTTGCGGTCAATCGAACGAAGGGCTGTTAGGTAAAGCTCTGCATTGCGATAAAGAATCTGGAAGATAAAACGCGAACGCATGAAAGTATAGAAATTACGCAATCGACGGTTGATAAAGACATCGAGGACTGGTAATGGTTCCAAACAAGTAGTGATAATGGTTTCCTCGGTGATGATAATACCAAGTGGGATGGTGACGTAGTAGGTGCGGTTATTTCTTTCTTCTGTGACCGGCACGTCGACGATAATCAGAGTGTACTCGTCTTCAATGGTAATACGAGACATTTCTTCCGCATCGAGCGGTGCTCGAAGGTCGGCAATGTCGATATCGAAGGCGTTAGCGATTTCGAGTGATTCATTTTGAGTCGGATTGACGAGATTGATCCAAGTACCCGGTTCAAGCGTATCGATCTCTTTAAATTCAGTTGTTGTAGAGAGAAAAACTTGTTTCATATCCCTTATCCTTTCTCATTTTTCAGATTTTTTCACACCGTACTATTATACTATAAAATCGGCCTTTTTCAAAATAAATCTAACAAAAATCCTGTTGCTACTGGATTTTTACTTTGTCTTGAAATGTTGATTTTTAAATTTGCTCCCCTTTTTGCTCCCCCTATAGTGCTTTTAGTGCAGTTTCGTAGAATGATACTGCTTTTTTTGCGTTCTCTTTTGAGAGGTGGCTATATATATCCATGGTCATTGATAAAGTGGAATGACCTAGGCGGTACTGGAGTTCCTTGTATGGTATTCCAGAGTTAAGCAAGAGACTAGCGTGAGTGTGACGGAATCCGTGAAAGCCAATGTTAGGAACGTCAGCACGCTTAAAATGTGTTTGCAATCTTCTTTTAAGTCTTGAACTGCTAGGATACTCATGAATGAAATCAGAAAATACCACGCTTTCACGTTGCCTTATCTTCCAAGCCTCTTTAGTTTGGCGTAGTTTGTACTGCTTCAGCATGCTAACAGTCGCTTGATCTATATCTATATCCCGATAACTAGCCTTAGATTTTGGGCTATTGATTTCTAAATCCCGATTTAGTGTTTTGGTAATATGCACAACGGCATTATCTAAGTCTATATCAGACCAGGAAAGAGCTAAAGCTTCATTGATACGGCAACCAGTAGCCAATAGGAACTTATAGAGCGTTGTCTCATAGTAGTAACGATATCTATCGCTATCTAAATTATCGAGATAACCAAGAAACTTTTTTAGTTCTTGATTTTCAAAGTGTTTTACCTTTTGGCGCTTTGCTTTCTGAGTGTTACGAGGTAAAACAACATCACGCGCAGGATTGGACGGTATAGCTTGCATGGTTACGCCATATTGTAAGATACGTTTGTTTAAAGCATGTATCTTGTCATAGTGTAGAAAAGCCCCTTTTTCCCCTCTATTGGTCTTGTCAGCAAGTTCGTTGATAATAGACTGGATAAGTGGAGTAGTGAGCTTATCGAGCTTGTAAGCCCCAAAAATAGGCAATATATGATTATCAATTAGCTTTCTAACATTGCCTTGAGTGTTTGGCTTAACCGTATTCTTATAACTTTCTAACCAGAGATTGGCTAATTCTTGATAGTTTTTTATGGTGCTAGCCTTTTGTCTGGTAGATCCTGCTTTCTGAAAAGCTATTTTTTCTTGATTGGCTTTCTGTTTTACTTCCTTTTGTGTCCGACCTGTTACCTTGGTTTTGACTTTCTTTCCTGTTACCTGGTCAACTCCTAGATATACATTAGCACGATAGACTTTACTACCGTCTTTTTTTATAACTTCAGTTATTTTCATGATGATAAACCTTTCTAAAATACATCAGCAGGCAAGCTATTATCAAAAAGGTTTTATATCATGCTAGGGCTTCATAGATTGCCCCACATTCGATTTTAAAGAGTCAGGCGGTAAATAATACCAGAGTTGGAAACAAGGCGGATATGGGGTTAATATGGGCTTGTTTATAGTAAACAGGCTTGTATTTAAAGTTTTTTATCGTCAGTTAGCTGTTTTAAAGTTTTTTCAAAGTCCGAGTTTATCTTTTGAGTTTTGTTGAATAGTTGGTATTCTGCTTTTGCTTTATCTTTCGCAACCTTGGAAGTGATTTTCCCATGACCTTCTAAAATATCGTATTCTTGGAAAGTCAAAAAGCGGTCAATGCTTTGGGCTAGTTGTTGCATTGTCTGAGCTTTTCGCTGTTCTATCTGTCTTTCCAGGTAATCAAAATAGCTAGATATTCCTCTTTCAAGGGAGCGGATTTCTGTTTCTGAAAGGTAATTCTTTGCTATTTGGGTATCTGCTTGCAGTATGCGACCATTAGGGGAGTTTTTCCATGTTGTAAGTCCCATGTTGTCTTTTGTATGGTCAGCTTTCGTGTAGATAATTTCAGCAGCAGTTTGGCCAGTGATTGCATAATGAAACTTATTCTGTACATCAGCATAGAATTGCTTAGTCAACGTACTTTGTGGGTCATAGTCGATAGAGATTTCTGCAAAAATATCTGTAATCTGCAACCATATACGACGCTCACTAGCTCGGATAGAACGCACGCGCTCCAAGAGCTCACGGAAATAGTCTTTTTCCAGCAAGTTTTCGCCTTGTTTCAGACGGTTGTCATCCATGGCGAACCCTTTTATCATGTACTCACGAAGTACCGAAGTAGCCCACTGTCTAAATCTCGTAGCTTTTTGGGAATTGACACGGTAACCAACTGAAATGATGGCATCAAGGTTGTAGTAGCTGACATCCTTAGTTTGGGTTTTATCAGCAATTGCACCGTGTTTTGTGGTTATTTCCATTTTGGAAACAACCACCTTTTCTTCTAATTCTCCCTCTTCAAAGATATTTTTTAAGTGCTTACTAATTGCAGGAACACCGACATCGAAAAGTCTAGCCATTTCTTTCTGACTAGCCCAAATCGTTTCGCCTTTGATGATGACACTAGCTGTCTCGCTATCGTTGTCAGCAGTATAGATTAAGAATTGTAATTCGTTCATGAGATCCTTTCTAAAACATTGTAAGTGGTTGACATTTGTTGACATCAATAAAATTAGTAGATATGGGGCTAATATAGACTTGAAGCTTGAGCGAAGCTCGAGAATCCACGCGCAGAACGTGAAAAAACATGAATTTTTGAAGATTTCAAAAGCTAGAAAAACCAGTACTTACAAGTCTTTCAATGGTTTTAAGTTATTTGGGTTCATGTTGACAAAAGTTGACATTTTCAGAGTATAACATACCAAAAAACTAGGAAAACTTATATTTCAGTTTTTCAAGATAGTAACAAATGAAAATTTTTAAAAAGGTAACTCAAATTTGCAATCAACAATTTTTGAACTAACAATAATTTGAATATCTTCGCTTAAAAGCTGGTCAACATGTCCTGAAGAATTTTTTGCAAAAACAAACTCTTCTTTGAATTCTTGTATTAAATACTCTTTTATATTTTTACCAACTACTTGAAGTAAATCGTTTGTAAAAATATTTTGGAAATTGCTAGGTAATTTAGTGAATTTATCATAAGTTTCTTTGTTTTGTTTCTTCAAACAAACTTTCACTGTGACAATCTCTACTTGCTGATAGTTACGCTTAATTTCCTCAATACCAACAAGATTATCTGGCTTATTAGTGTTTATATGAAATTCAAGGTCCACTTTATACTCTAGTGTAGCAACCGGTCTATCTCTATCTAAGATTTTAATAAAAGTAAATATATCTCCACTATCTTCGTCGATAAAATATTTTATCTCATAATCTATTGGAGAATAATCAAAAAAATCGTCCGAAGTAACCCCTAAAGTGTTACAGATTTTATTAACAGTTTCATAATCAACTTGTTTTGATTTATTTGAAGTAATCTTAGAAATTGTTGATTGTGCAATTCCCGTATCACTTGCTAAACGCGCACCACTCATTGACCTTTCAGCCAATAGTATAGCCAATCTATTTATTAACATAATACCACCTCTTTTTATTTATTATAGCGCACACGCTAATAAAAGTAAAATATAAAATAATAATTTAAGTGTTGACAATATGTTTTATATGTTGCATCATATCATTAAATTAGTCATTACGCTATAATGATTAGTTAACAAAAAATAATAAGGAGCGCCTATGCTAAAAAATAACTTACTAATTGTTTTTGCTGAAAAAAAGACTAATGCTAGTAAAGTTTCCAACGAAACAGGTATAGCTGAGTCTACAATTTCAAACTTAACAAACAACAAAACTGACGTAAAGCTTTCTACCCTTATCAAGCTTTGTAACGCTTTAAAAGTTCGTTTGTCTGATTTAATTGAATTTTCACCAGAAAATTAGAAAGGAGCAAAAACATGGAATTAGTCTACATGGACGGAAAGAAAGAGCCGTATACTACGAGTGCAATCATAGCTGAATGCGCTGGAATAAAACACCACGCAATACAGGAACACATTAGAAAACAAATTGGACGACTGGAGCAATTTGGAAAGGTGTCATTTAAAATGCGACCTTTACAAAGTGGACAACAGGCAAAAGATTATATTTTGAATGAGCAACAAGCAACATTGCTGATCACATTCTTGAAGAACACCGAGCAAGTGGCCAACTTCAAAACCAACCTAGTCAAAGCATTCTTTGAAATGCGTGATGAACTTTCTAAATTCCGTATGCAGAGGGCGCTAGAAAAGCCAAAAAGAAAAACTTTGCATGACAGTATTGAGAACTGGGAACAAGCACCAAAGCACGCGCATAGCACCATGAACAACCTGCTACTAAAAGCAGTAACCGACAGGAACGCTAAGCAGTTAAGGGAAGAACGTGGGGGCTACAATGGCATTGATAGCTTGACAAGTGACGAGCTGGAGCAATACCAAGCATTTGAGGATATGGTAATAGCCATGATTGGCTTGAATATGAGTTATCAGGAAATCAAAGCCATGGCATTTAGAAATAAAAAAACACGCCAAAGAAGCGCGTGATTGCAACAAAAAAGGCTTAGCAATAACCACACCGCAAAGCCTTTCACACTAACACTAAAACGAATTTAACAAAGCAGGCAAGCTATTATCAAAGAGGTTTTAGTAAGATTTATACCTAGATTATAGCATATTTAGGGCAATTTGACCATACGGAGAGCGCCAACTCTTGAAACTGGTACTTTCTCACGCTTTCAATTTGGCGAGTCTGAGTGTGAGGATATCCTGTATAAGAAACAACTCAAAAAAGCCCCACGCTCAGAAGTTTGCAGACCGAGAGCGTGAGGCTACGAGCAAGAAAAAAAGCATTAAAAGCCATCGTGGCAAGTATAAAAAGATAGAAAAAAGGTAAAAAACATGACAACAAAAAAAGCAATATCAAGCCAGCAAGTTCTATTATCGGCTAAGAAGCTAACAGAATTAGGGAACGAATTAACCGACATCATGAATGTTTTAGAAATGAATAACCTAGCTCTTGAAGGGCTTGAGTTTGCACTACAGAATGATACAGCCATGTTCTTATGGCTTGCTAAAAAATACACTGATACAGCATACGCCCAGAATGAAAAGCTATACGATCGTCTAAATGAAATAGCCTTTTTGCTTTTGAACAATGACGACGCTAAAGAGCTGGAGGCATACCATGACTAAAGATATTAAAGAAATGGCACAAGCCGAAGACGACTTGCTGAATATGGAACAACCTAAACAAGCGGAATTTATCAAGAACTATAAGGCGATGGTATAACATGAACGAACTAGATTTAACCAACACACAGGCGCTTATCTTTTCCGTGGTACTGATTGGCTTACTGGTCTATCTAAACCACCGAGACCGCAAAAAAAGCGCCAAAATAGAGCGAGAAAACCAACAGACGATAGAAACACCTAGCGAGGATTTAAACCCTGAATATGGGCGTTATATTCAGCTTGCAGGGATAAGAGTTTACGGAGGGATGAAATGAGTTACACAATGAATTTATACCCCGATATTGAAAAAATATCAGACGAAACCTATTTTACCAGAGAGATTTTTCTAGCAACGTGCTTGAATAATACAATCAGAATAGCAGTAGCCAGAGGAGTGCTAACATCTCAACTTTTAGACAAAGAAACTAAAGAAGTTGTTTGTAAAACCTTGGATACAATCATAGAAACTCAAAAAGCTATTTTGCAAGGGGTAGCAAGCGGACAAATAACCTTTTTGAATAAAAGCAAAGGAGGGGAGGAACTGAATGAGCCTATCAGAGAATGACAAACGAGTATTAAGACTAATCAAGGTAGGGGCTGAGAACTCCATAACAGGGGCAGAAATCAGCCTGACAACCAAGCTAACAGAAAGAACAGTACGTGACATCATTAAGCGCCTAGTAGTCAAGCATAACATCCCAATTGTGGGGGTTAGATATGGCGTTTTTAGTGGGTACTTTATCCCAGCGAATAAAGGTGAGCTACTAGATGGCGCTAAGGCTTTTTACAACCAAGTACAGGAGGAGAGCAAGCGCCTAGCGGTGTTGATGAATAGCGATTTAGAAAGCTACAAAGAAACCTTGAAGGAGGTGGGCGGATATGTTTAGCCTAAGTCGAGAAAGTGAGCAAGACCTAGCGCATGGCATTCTGGAGGTAGTGGAAAGATACCTGGAAGCGCGTGATACAGTCAAACCAAGACTGACAGGTTTAATCTCAGCCCAGGAAGTCATGGACGAGTTAGATATAAAATATATGACACTCCAAAAGTGGGAAAAAGCAGGGCTAAGACGGTATCAACCACCACTAGAAGATACTAGGAAAATCTATTACAAAGTTTCGGACATCTGGAAGTTTCTGGGGGTGGAGAATGGCAAAAACTAAAATATATTTTTGGCTAAAAATTGATAAGAAATTTTTTGATAATATTTTTATCAAGAGACTAAAAACGGTACCTGGTGGGTACACTATGACGGTGATTTATATTAGGCTCATGCTAGAGAGCTTAGAAAGTGACTGTATTTTATACTATGAGGGTTACTTTGACAATCTCAAGGAAGAGTTAGCCCTAAAATTAGACGTATCGGAAGATGATATAGATATGACCATGGCATACTTTACTAAGTGTGGTCTAATACAAGTTGATGAAGATAAAAACGCAGAACTACCGCAGGCAAAAGCCTTGGTACAGCAGGAAACCAACCAAGCAGCATACATGCGAGAATATCGGAAACAGCAACGAGAACAAAAGGAAAATCTTACAATGTCATCTGACAATCTTACAATGTCATCTGACAATCTTACATTGTTAACTACGTGTAAGACAGAGATAGAGATAGAGAAAGAGATAGAGAAAGAAGAAGAGATAGAGAAAAAAACTTCTTCTGCTCCTACTGCTGAAATTTCTAACTATTACCAAAAGCGTATAGGGGTTATGGATGGGCAACAATATCAAATACTGACTGACTATCTCACTCTTGACGGTATGGAGCTAGAGGTTATCAAGATTGCCATAGACAAGGCTGCAGATAACGGCAAGCGATCTTTTAGCTATATCAATTCAATACTCAAGAACTGGAGACAGAATGGTATTAGAACCATGGTACAAGTCGAAGATGAACAGAGACTGTTTCAGCAAAAGAAACAAGGTCAGTCTGACGATGATATTCAAGATCCGTTTATCTACTGACGGAGAGGAGAAACAATGGAATTACTGAATATAGACCAGCTCAATGAAAAAATAAAGGTCACTGATGAGCTTTGCCCAACCCATCAGATTAACCTAGTACAATTCAAAAAGCCAGATGGTTATACATCACCCTACTGTATGGAATGCACTAGGGAGAACATCAAACAGACGGAGCTAGAGGGCATAGAAAAAGCCCTAGGCCATGATCTGGATTCTTCAACCTATGATGTGCTAGCGCGTGAAAGTACGGTATCAAATGAGCTGAGAGAGGCCTCTTTTAGCACTTTCAAAGCCGAGACACAAGAGGAACACGAGGCTAAGGAGTTTGCTATCAAACAAGCTAAGGAGTACCTAAACGGTATGACAGGAAACACGCTAATTATGGGCAATCCAGGTACTGGCAAAAGTCATTTATGCTATTCTATGGCCAAAGCCATTAACGAGGGCTATAAGTCTAGGAATGAGCCTAAGAGTGTGCTTTTTGTCAGTATTACTGAGATTATCACGCGCATTCAGTCAGGTTGGCAATATAGACAGAGTGATTTTACAGAGTATGACGCCTTGAAGTTGCTGACTGAGGTTGACTATCTCTTTATTGATGATTTAGGAACAGAAAGCGTTATGAACAGCCAAAAAAATGAAGCTAATAATTGGGTACAGGCCTTTCTTTTCAAGATTTTTGATAAGCGAGACACAACTATCATCAACACTAATCACAACGGAAAAGAGCTGGCCAGAATCTATAATGATAAGCTAGTCAGTCGCATTGGAAAACAATCAGAGGGGAACGTATTTATTATTACAGACATTAAAGATAAGAGGATGAAGCGCAATTTTTAGCCGGAGAAAAAGGAGAAAAACAACATGACAGAACAAACATACTTTGAACAGGCAGATCAGGAACTGGAGGAACTCAATCGCAAACGTGATGATTTTATGGCGGATGCAACACCAGTATGTCTTGAAGATACGCCTAAACTGATTGAACTAGGTGAGAAGCTCCGGACGGAAGACACTAGCATAAATGCCTATGAGTTATACAGACACCCTGAAGCGCGTGCAAAGTTATTCGCCCAAATCGCGGAAGCCTGCTTCTTGTTGATTGCAGATAGTTCACCAGTACCAGTGCAGCCGACACAAGCACAGCGGATACATTTTTGCGAGTACTTGGAAGGACAATTCCAGAATATCATTAAGAAGTTGATTGCAGGAACTGACAAGCAAGTTCTAGAGTCTTTACTTGAAGCTTTGCAACTACCCAAAGAAAAACAAGCTCAATTTGTCCGTGATGTGGTAGTAAGTGGCTTACTCAGTGAAGAATAGTATCAAAGGGGCATTGCCTCTTTTTGTGGTTTCACTACTACTGAACCCAATAGTTTTGGGTTTTTCCATATAGGGGGAAATAATGAAGCGGTTAGCAATAGAAACAATCACTAAACCAATGAAGCTGAGAGGAATATCTAAGGGTATAGCTGAGTTGGACGGTCAACGTTTAGAGATTGATTTGGATAATTTAATTATTGATTTTGGTGGAGAGTCATTTGAATTAGACAGAATAGCAGGAACTAAGGGAGGTAATCGATATTTCTTTCTTTGCCCTGATTGTGGGAGACGGTGCAGGTTGCTTTATAAACGGTATTTATATTTTAGTTGCGGTACTTGTCTAGATATCCACAAGAGCACCCTGAACCGTAGTAAAACGGATTGCCAATACTACTGGGAGCTTGCACTAAAAGAAGCCAGAAAGGTAGAACCAGGGTGGAGTCCTAGACGTGGTAGATATATGTTTGATGGTTTCCCTGAAAGACCAAGGTATATGAAACGTGACAGGTATCATAAGCACTATAAGAAGTTTTTGAAGTATATTGAAAAAGGGGATAGATTTTGGCTGAATGGTTCGAGATTGTAGGATAATATGAAGTAGTGTGTAATTTACCAAACGAACAAATACTACATATTAGACGGTTTAAATGTTAAAAAAGCTAGATATATCAAGGATTTAAGTAAGTAGAGCGTTCCAAAAAGGGTGCGGTAAACGTTCCAAAAAAGGGTGAGGTTTTGGTAAGGTAGCATATATAAAAAGTATAAGATTAGTATAAGGTTGTGTATTTTAAAATACTAAGGTTTTACAAAGGTACAGGGCTTTTTTTCTAGTGATATAACCCTAAGATTACCCTAAGGTATAGCTACTTTTTTAGAACCACAGGACGGTAAGGTTTTGGTAAGGTACAGGAATTTTTCAATGGTGAGGTTTTGGTGAGGTAAGAGCAAAAAATGTAAAGGTTTTGTCAAGGTTGCGTATTTAAAAGCCCCAAGGTTACCACAAGGTAGAGAGGTTTACGAGGGTTAGAAAAGGTGAGGTTTTGGTGAAGTAGTGACAAAAAAATACCAAACGAACACCGTAGAAAGGATGCAATATGGAACGTGATAGCCAAGGGAGGTTTTTGCCGGGCAATCAAGTAGCAAAAGGCAACAAGGGCAATAGAAAGCCTAAATATGGCAATAGCAACGCTTTGAAGCATGGACTACGCAGAGGATATACTGGACTGTTACCAAGCCGAGAAGGTGGGGTATCTATATATAAAAATGGTGCATACCTTGGAACACTACCAGACAAGTATTTTAACCATTCTGAAGATGGGTAGATTATAGCGCGTGTCAGTATCTTGTATTAGTTTGTGGCTTGCCTGAAAGTATGTTTATCGAACCAGAGGAATGGTAAGGGTGTATATACTTGAACTCCGAGCGAACGCCGAGAAAGTGGCTATATCCCCCCTATCATTTATCAAGCAGATAAGAGAAATAAAAACCCTCCTTAACCCCCTGAGAAACGACAAGCAGATAAGCGAAGTTTTTAGCCCTCTTATTTCCGATTTACTCCTTGCAGAATGACAAGGAAATAAGGGAGATAAAAACGCCCCTTAATTGCCTATCAAACCATAAGGAGATACGGGGGCTATCTCCCTCCCCACGCGCTTCTATGAGCTTCACCCGTCATTGTACATTTTTTCTCACGGGAAAGCATTTGAAGCTAGAGCGAACATAGAGAAATAGCAAAAAAAAGCCAGCACAGGGCTGACTCCTTTGTGATATTCCGATAAAAATATTATATCATAGAGGAGGCCGAGGCATGACACCAGAGCAGGTAAAAGAAAAACTAGAGGGCGTTAAGTGGATAAGCAAGGAAATCAAAGGCTTATATTTGGAATTGGAGGCCCTGGAAGGTGGTATTATCAAAAAGCCAACACTAAGCCATAGCAGGGTACAGACAAGCAGAGAGAACAAGACAGAGAACAATCTTATAAGTGTTCTAAAACTAAAAGAGGATACGCTTCAGAGGATCGAGCGACTTACTGAGGAAAGAATGGCAATATCTGGGCTAATTGATAAGCTGGACAATCCGCTTGAGCGTTCTGTTCTAAGACTTTTTTACTTGAATGATCTTGTAGCTTTGGAAGTAGCTGAAGAAATAGGAAAATCAAGAACAAATGTATACTTAATTAGGCAAAAAGCTATAGAACACTTGAGCAAGGTGGAAGGAGCGAACTAATGGAGCTGGATAAGTTTAAAACGATGATGAACGTCAGAGAGCGGATGACTTACTTTCTACGTTTCCAGAGGATGGCAGGAAGTGAAAACCAAGTTACGATAGATGAAGAGGCTTGGAAACTTGTCTTACCTGATCAGTGGAATTTGAGCGGTGAGCATGAAAAAGCAATCCGTGAGGGATTGGAAATATTCGCCCAAGACATCAACAGTATAGAGAACAAGCGAGCCAGAAAATACTTTATTATCCATTATTGCTATATGAGAAAGAAAACTATGAGTGAATGCGTAGAGATGGCAGGTACTAGCTCCACTAGTTATCACCGATACAAACAGATAGCCGTCTTAAACTTTGCGAGAATCCACCAGAACGGAGAGCTAGAAGCATATAAGTAGGCGTTTGTGGTATTTTGTTGAGAAATGTTGAGATTTAAGTGAGGGGGAATGACATGATTGAAGATTTTTTGATTGATTTGGAGAATATCCAATTAGAGGATGTGGAGATAGATTTAAACATGGATATAGACATCGATTTAAACATAGATTTTGACCTTGATGGTTTAGATTTAACCTTACTACAAGAGTTAGAAGTATAAATGTTGGCAAATGTAGGCGTAGGCTTCATATTCGCCCCCTATTTTGCTTTGTTTCGTACTGGACAACTAAAACACCACGGACAAACTACAAGCCCTTAGAAACGAATCTGGGGGCTTTTGTGAGGTCATAATCTTATAAACCACGCGCTTCATGGTATAATATACCTATCAGCAACCAGCAATAAAAAAAGCACGTTTGACCGTGCTAGTTTCTTGCCTGCTGAACTCGTCAAATCTTAGCCCTTTTGTGGGGCTTTTTTGCTCCCCTTTTTGCGTACTTTGGGGGAGCAAGTAGTAAAAAGTAATATTAGTGATTTTTGTTAAAAAGCGCGTGATATAAGGGTTAGGAAGCCCTAAGGAAACATAAAATAAGAAGTTTTTTATTATACTACAAATTCAGCCTTTTGGGTAATAGAATCTCACTTTTTTTGGTATAATGGTAAGCAATAATGGACTAGAAAGAACAAAGATGCAAGATAAAATTGTCATTCATGGGGCGCGTGCCCATAATTTAAAAAATATTGATGTGGAGATTCCACGAGACAAGTTGGTTGTCGTAACCGGCTTGTCAGGTTCAGGGAAATCCAGTCTGGCCTTTGATACCCTCTATGCGGAGGGTCAACGTCGCTATGTGGAGAGTTTGTCAGCCTATGCTCGTCAATTCTTGGGGAATATGGAGAAGCCTGATGTGGATGCTATTGATGGTCTCAGCCCTGCTATTTCCATCGACCAAAAAACGACTAGCAAAAACCCTCGTTCGACAGTGGGAACAACGACAGAAATCAATGACTATCTGCGTCTCCTCTACGCACGTGTGGGGACGCCTTACTGTATCAACGGACATGGAGCCATCCAGGCTTCTTCTGTGGAGCAAATCGTGGATAAGGTTTTGGAGTTGCCAGAACGCCAGCGCCTGCAAATCTTAGCCCCAGTTATCCGTAAGAAAAAAGGACAGCACAAGAGCGTTGTTGAAAAGATTCAGAAAGATGGGTATGTTCGTGTTCGTGTGGATGGGGAAGTCTATGATGTGACCGAAGTGCCAGAGTTGTCTAAGAGCAAGCAACACAATATTGATGTCGTGGTTGACCGTATTGTCATCAAGGAGGGCATCCGTAGCCGTCTCTTTGATTCCATTGAGGCTGCCCTTCGTATTGCAGAAGGTTATGTCATTATCGACACTATGGACGACTCTGAGTTGTTGTTCTCTGAGCATTATGCCTGTCCAGTTTGTGGCTTTACTGTTCCAGAGTTAGAGCCACGTCTCTTCTCATTCAATGCTCCTTTTGGTTCTTGTAGTGAGTGTGATGGCTTGGGCATCAAGCTGGAGGTGGATACTGATTTGGTGGTGCCAGATGCCAGCAAAACCTTACGTGAGGGAGCCTTGGCTCCTTGGAATCCTATCTCATCCAACTACTATCCAAACATGCTAGAGCAGGCTATGACAGCCTTTAGAGTGGATATGGATAAGCCTTTTGAGGACTTGTCAGAAGAGGATAAGAGCTTGATTCTCTATGGATCTGATGGTAAGGAATTCCATTTCCACTATGAAAATGAATTTGGTGGTGTGCGCGATATCGACATTCCTTTTGAGGGAGTTGTCACTAATATCAAGCGTCGCTATCATGAAACTAATAGTGATTACACACGCACTCAAATGCGCCTCTATATGAATGAATTGACCTGCGGAACTTGTCACGGATATCGTCTCAATGACCAGGCCTTGTCTGTCCGTGTTGGTGGCGAGCAAGGGCCACATATCGGAGAAATTTCAGACCTGTCTATCGCAGACCACTTGGAGTTGGTGAGCCAGCTGACCTTGTCTGAAAATGAAGCCATCATTGCTCGTCCCATTCTCAAAGAAATCAAGGACCGTTTGACTTTCCTCAATAACGTGGGGCTTAACTATCTGACTCTGTCACGTTCAGCAGGAACTCTTTCAGGTGGGGAGAGCCAGCGTATTCGTTTGGCAACACAAATTGGTTCCAACCTATCAGGCGTCCTCTATATCCTAGATGAGCCATCGATTGGGCTTCACCAGAGGGACAATGACCGTCTGATTGCCAGTCTCAAAAAGATGCGTGATTTGGGCAATACTCTTATAGTAGTGGAACATGATGAAGATACCATGCGCGAGGCGGACTATCTGATTGACGTTGGTCCTGGTGCGGGTGTTTTTGGTGGGGAAATTGTTGCGGCAGGTACGCCTAAACAGGTAGCTCGTAACAGTAAGTCTATCACAGGCCAGTACTTATCAGGAAAACGTGCCATTCCAGTACCAGACGAGCGCCGTGTGGGAAATGGTCGTTTTATCGAGGTGACGGGAGCGCGTGAGAACAACTTGCAAAATATCACTGCTCGCTTCCCATTAGGAAAATTCATCGCAGTGACAGGGGTATCGGGTTCAGGGAAATCGACCTTAATCAACAGTATCCTCAAAAAAGCTATTGCTCAGAAGCTCAACCGTAATTCAGACAAGCCTGGTAAATTCAAGACCATAACAGGGATTGAGCATGTAGACCGCTTGATTGACATTGACCAAAGTCCTATCGGACGAACGCCGAGGTCCAACCCAGCTACCTATACAGGAGTTTTTGACGATATACGTGACCTTTTTGCTCAGACAAATGAAGCCAAGATTCGAGGCTATAAGAAGGGGCGTTTCAGTTTCAACGTCAAGGGTGGCCGTTGTGAAGCCTGCTCAGGTGATGGGATCATCAAGATTGAGATGCACTTCTTGCCAGATGTTTATGTGGCTTGTGAAGTCTGCCACGGAACCCGCTACAACAGTGAGACCCTAGAAGTTCATTACAAGGAAAAAAATATTTCGCAGGTCTTGGACATGACGGTCAACGATGCGGTGGAATTCTTCCAACATATTCCGAAAATTCAACGTAAACTTCAGACTATCAAGGATGTGGGACTGGGCTATGTGACGCTAGGTCAACCAGCTACCACTCTTTCTGGGGGAGAAGCCCAGCGTATGAAGCTGGCTAGTGAACTTCACAAACGATCGACAGGAAAATCTTTCTACATTCTGGACGAGCCGACGACAGGTCTTCATACCGAGGATATCGCTCGCTTGCTCAAGGTTTTAGCTCGCTTTGTTGACGATGGCAATACGGTCCTTGTTATCGAGCACAATCTAGATGTTATTAAGACTGCAGATCATATTATTGACTTGGGTCCTGAGGGCGGTGTCGGCGGTGGAACCATCATCGCAACAGGAACTCCAGAAGAAGTAGCGGGCAATGAAGCCAGCTACACAGGACATTATTTGAAAGGAAAGTTACATCATGAATAAACGCGTACAAGCATTTATAGCTAAAATGCAAGAAAAAGAACTAGATGGCATCATCATCAATAACCTTAAAAACGTCTATTACCTGACTGGTTTTTGGGGCTCAAACGGAACAGTCTTTATCAGCCGTGACCGTCAGGTCTTGGTGACAGATTCTCGCTATATCATTGCAGCCAAGCAAGAAACCAATGGGTTTGAGATTGTGGCTGATCGTGATGAATTGGCTGTCATTGCAGGGATTGTTAAGGATATGGGCTTGTCTCGTATCGGTTTTGAAGATGAGATTTCAGTGTCTTATTATCACCGTATGCAGGCAACCTTTGAAGGAATTGACTTGCTTCCACAAACTCAGTTTGTCGAAGGTCTTCGAATGATTAAGGATGAAGCGGAGATTGCAGCTATTCGCAAAGCTTGTTCTATCTCAGACCAAGCTTTCCGCGATGCGCTTGACTTTATTAAGCCAGGAAAGACTGAGATTGAGATTGCCAACTTCCTTGACTTCCGCATGCGTGAGTTGGGAGCATCTGGCTTGTCTTTTGATACTATCTTAGCTAGCGGAATCAACTCTTCTAAGCCCCATGCCCATCCAATGCACAAACCAGTGGAGCTGGGAGAAGCTATTACCATGGATTTTGGCTGCCTCTATGACCACTATGTCAGCGATATGACACGAACTATCTACTTGGGGCATGTCAGCGATGAGCAGGCGGAGATTTACAATACGGTTTTGAAAGCCAACCAAGCCTTGATCGATCAAGCCAAGGCAGGATTAGGTTTCCGCGACTTTGACAAAATTCCTCGTGATATTATCATCGAGGCAGGCTATGGCGACTACTTTACCCACGGTATCGGACACGGTATTGGACTGGATATCCATGAAGAGCCTTACTTTAGCCAAACTTCTACAGAAACTATTAAGGTGGGTATGGCCTTGACCGATGAACCAGGTATCTACATCGAAGGTAAATATGGCGTTCGTATTGAGGATGATATCCTGATCACAGAGACTGGTTGTGAATTGTTGACCCTAGCTCCAAAAGAGTTGATAGTCATTTAGTTATTTGTCAAGAAAAAAGTACGAAAATGACGAAAAAAGTCAAAAAAATTTAAAAATAGGTCGCAAGTCGGATGTTTTTTATGGTATAATAGACTAAACTGATAGTAACATGTAGCGAAAGGGGTAGGTACATGATTAAAATTTATACAGTCTCAAGTTGTACTAGCTGTAAAAAAGCAAAAACCTGGCTCAATGCCCACCAGTTAAGTTATAAAGAACAAAATCTTGGTAAAGAAGGAATTACGAGAGAAGAATTACTGGATATTCTAACCAAAACAGATAACGGAATAGCCAGCATCGTTTCATCTAAAAATCGCTATGCCAAAGCCCTTGGAGTGGATATTGAAGATTTGAGCGTCAATGAAGTCCTCAATCTGATTATGGAAACGCCGAGAATTTTAAAGAGCCCAATCCTTGTAGATGAAAAACGCCTGCAAGTTGGCTATAAGGAAGATGATATTCGTGCCTTCCTACCACGCTCTGTCCGTAATGTAGAAAATGCAGAAGCACGTTTGCGTGCAGCTCTATAAACATCAAGGCTGGGAGCAATTCCCAGTCTTATTCTATTTTAATTTCAAAAAGAAAGAAGAGAGAAATGAAAAGAATTGTTCTTGTTAGCCTAGCTTTCCTTTTTGTCCTGGTTGGTTGTGGACAGAAAAAAGAAACTGGAACAGCTACAAAAACAGAAAAGGATACGCTTCAGTCGGCATTGCCAGTTATTGAAAATGCCGAGAAGAATACGGTTGTGACCAAGACTTTGGTCTTGCCAAAGTCAGATGATGGCAGCCAGCAAACTCAAACCATTACTTATAAAGACAAGACTTTTTTGAACCTAACCATCCAACAAAAGCGTCCAGTCTCAGATGAGTTGAAGACCTATATCGACCAACATGGAGTGGAAGAAACTCAAAAAGCTCTTCTTGAGGCGGAGGAGAAGGATGAGGCTATCATAGAAGCTCGTAAATTAGCAGGATTTAAGCTTGAAACTAAACTATTGAGTGCAACCGAACTTCAAACAACGACTAGTTTTGATTTTCAAGTTTTGGATGTCAAGAAGGCTTCTCAGTTAGAATATTTGAAGAACATTGGTTTAGAAAGTCTCTTGAAGAATGAACCAAGCAAATATATTTCAGACAGATTGGCAAATGGCGCGACAGAACAATAGAAAATCCAAATAAATAGACTACCTGAATTGTAGAACGTAAGGAATTATGCTATAATGGTACTATTCTAAGGAAAGAGGGTGTTAGAATGGGATTTACTGAAGAAACAGTACGTTTTAAATTGGACGATTCCAATAAAAAAGAAATTAGCGAAACTCTGACTGATGTTTATGCTTCGTTGAACGATAAGGGCTACAACCCGATTAACCAAATCGTAGGTTACGTATTGAGTGGAGACCCTGCCTACGTTCCTCGTTATAATAATGCACGAAATCAAATCCGTAAGTATGAGCGCGATGAAATCGTTGAAGAATTGGTCCGCTACTACCTTAAAGGACAAGGAGTCGATCTATAACCTATGAGAATTATGGGATTGGACGTCGGTTCAAAAACGGTAGGGGTGGCTATTAGCGATCCGCTTGGTTTTACAGCTCAAGGACTTGAAATCATCCAAATCAACGAGGAGCAAGGCCAATTTGGTTTTGACCGCGTTAAGGAGTTGGTTGATACTTACAAGGTGGAACGATTTGTAGTGGGCTTGCCTAAAAACATGAACAATACAAGCGGACCGCGCGTGGAAGCTAGTCAAGCATACGGAGCAAAGCTAGAAGAGCTTTTTGGTTTACCAGTAGACTATCAAGATGAACGCTTGACAACAGTTGCTGCAGAGCGCATGTTGATTGAACAAGCAGATATTAGCCGTAACAAGCGCAAGAAAGTCATTGATAAGTTAGCAGCTCAGCTGATTTTACAAAACTATTTAGATAGAAAATTTTAATATAAAGGAGAGGCTATGTCACACGATCATAACCACGACCACGAAGAACGTGAATTAATTACACTGGTAGATGAGCAAGGAAATGAAACCTTGTTTGAAATCCTTTTGACCATTGACGGAAAAGAAGAATTTGGTAAAAACTATGTTCTTCTAGTACCAGTTAACGCAGAAGAAGACGAAGACGGACAAGTTGAAATTCAAGCTTACTCATTCATCGAAAACGAAGATGGAACAGAAGGCGAATTGCAACCAATCCCAGAAGGCTCAGAAGACGAATGGAACATGATTGAAGAAGTCTTCAATAGTTTTATGGAGGAGTAAAAACGTCCGGGGGACGTTTTTAGCCTGACGCTAAAAATAAAAACCGTCAGTAAGTCTGGGAGACTGTATCAGCCCAACTCCCAGAAATTGGGAAGAATTGGAACGTCCGGGGGATGTTTTTAGCCCAAGTTAATATTCATAGTAGCTAGTTATTAGCTAACCAGGTAAGAGGTCGGGACGAAAATCCTGGCCTCGTTTTTGTTAGTTATGAGACTTTATTGAGGCAGTTGATTGAACCTGTAATTAAGGAGATGTATATGTTTGAAGTAGAAGAATGGCTCCATAGTCGGATTGGTTTGAATTTTCGATCAGGTTTGAGCCGAATGCAACAAGCGGTGGATTTGTTGGGGAATCCCGAGAAGTCTTATCCTATTATCCACGTAACAGGAACTAATGGGAAAGGATCTACCATTGCTTTTATGAGGGAGTTGTTTATGGGGCATGGCAAAAAAGTTGCGTCCTTTACCTCCCCTCATATCGTCTCTATCAATGATCGAATCTGCATTAACGGGCAACCTATAGCAGACATAGACTTTATTCGTTTGGCGGAACAGATCAAGGAGATGGAAAAGACACTTCTGCAAACCCATGATCAGTTGTCCTTTTTTGAATTGCTGACCTTGATTGCTTTTCTTTATTTTAGAGAGCAAGAGGTGGATTTGGTTTTACTAGAAGTGGGAATTGGTGGCTTACTTGACACGACCAATGTGGTAACTGGAGAGCTTGCTGTCATCACCTCCATTGGGCTTGACCACCAGGAGACCTTGGGCGATAGTCTAGAAGCAATCGCAGAGCAGAAAGCTGGTATTTTCAAGACTGGTAAGAAGGCAGTGATTGCAAAATTGCCTTCAGAAGCTAGTCTTGTTTGTCAGAAAAAAGCCGAATCTTTAGCTGTTGACCTTTATCAGGCAGGCCAAGATTTTTCAATGCTGAATGGCGATTTTTCAAGTTCTTTACTAAATATTTCGCGGCTGAAAATAGGTTTAGAAGGAGCTTATCAGCAGGAGAATGCGGCCTTGGCGTTGCAAACTTTTCTTCTTTTTATGGGAGAAAGAAAGGAAGTTGTTGATGAGCAGGCTGTAAGACGAGCTTTGGAGAAGACCCATTGGGCTGGACGTTTGGAGCGTATTCGTTCTCATATCTACTTGGACGGTGCCCATAATCTCCCTGCCTTGACTCGCTTGGTTGAGTTTATCAAAGAAAAAGAGCAGGAAGGATATCGTCCTCAAATCCTATTTGGAGCCTTGAAACGGAAGGATTATCAAGGGATGTTGGCTTATCTAACTGAAAATTTGCCTCAGGTGGAACTCAAGGTGACCGGCTTTGACTATCAAGGTTCTCTGGACGAGACAGATGTAACAGGTTACCATGTAATTCCTTCTTATCGCGAATTTATCAGCAGTTTCGAAGAAAGAGCCGATACCAAGGACCTGTTATTCATTACAGGGTCTCTCTATTTTATCTCAGAAGTACGGAACCACATACTAGGGCATGAGCAGATGAATTGACCTCCTTTTTTGAACTTGTTATACTAGGGTAACTGCCAGTTAGGAGGAAATTTCTCTAAATTGGTAGCAGAAAGGAAATTCATCATGAAATTAAAAAGATTCACACTTTCTCTTGCTTCTCTAGCAAGTCTTAGTCTCTTAGTAGCTTGTTCACAAAGAGTTCAACAACCAGCAACTCACTCGCAAACACAACAAACACAACAAACTCAGCAATCACAACCTGCTGCTTCATCTTCTACAGAAAATACAAACCAGGCAACGACAAGTTCTTCACAAAATGCGCCTGAGGCTCAACCAATTAATATTGATGGAACTTATACTGGTCAGGATGAAGGAGACCGTATCACTTTAGTGGTAACTGGAATAACTGGTACTTGGACTCAGGTAGAAACTGACGGGGAACAAGAAATCAAGCAGGTTAGCTTCGATGCCGCTAATCAACGTATGATTATTGGGGATGATGTCAAGATTTATGCAATCAATGGAAATCAGATGATTATTGCCGATATGGATAGAGAAGCGTCTGATCGCATTGTTTTATCAAAATAGACTAGAAAGAGACTGGATTTTTCGGTCTCTTTTGCTTTTGCTCAGAAAAATGATTATAAATACTTGCCTTTTACCGAATACCTGCGTTATACTAGTATTAATTACCTGTTTTTAGCATTCATACTCTTCGAAAATCTCTTCAAACCACGTCAGCTTCCATCTGCAACCTCAAAACAGTGTTTTGAGCAACCTGCGACTAGCTTCCTAGTTTGCTCTTTGCTTTTCATTGAGTATCAAAATATCAAGGAGGGGATATGAAATATAGAAAATTTCAATTATTGATGTCCAAGTATGGCTTTAGTCTTTCGATTATGCTACTTGAACTTTGTCTTGTTTTTGGTCTCTTTCTTTATTTAGGGCGCATGGCCCCCATTCTATGGGTAATTATCTTAATTTTTATGAGTATAGCGACTGTTGTCGCAATTGTCAATCGCTCAATGGCGCCTGAAAGCAAAGTAATGTGGTTAGTGGTAACTTTTGTTCCTGTCATTGGCCCCTTGCTCTATCTGATGTTTGGTGAAAGGCGATTGTCCAAAAAAGAAATTAAGCAGTTGGACAAACTGGCTTCCATGCATTTTCGGGAGGATAACAGTAAACCTCTCCGCCAGAAATTGAAGGAAGATGATAAGGCGGCTTACGGAGTTATCAAATCGTTGTTGAGTATGGATAGCAATGCCGACGTCTATGATCGAACGGATACACAATTTTTTGCATCTGGTGAAAGCATGTGGCAACATATGCTGGAAGATCTCAAGAAAGCTGAAAAGTTTATCTTTCTAGAGTATTATATTGTCGAAGAAGGTTTGATGTGGAATAGCATACTAGATATACTAGAGCAAAAGGCAGCTCAGGGTGTAGAGATCAAGATGCTCTATGATGATATTGGCTGTATGGCGACTTTACCTGGCGACTATACTATTCAGCTTCGTAGTCGAGGAATTGAAGCCCATAAGTTTAACAAGGTGATTCCTCGTTTGACGGTGGCTTACAACAATCGGGACCATCGTAAAATCCTTGTCATAGATGGTCAGGTAGCCTATACAGGAGGCATTAACTTAGCTGATGAGTACATCAATCATGTAGAACGCTTTGGCTACTGGAAGGACAGTGGGATTCGCATAGATGGTCCTGGTGTCAAGGTTCTAACCCGTCTCTTTTTGATGACTTGGTATATCAATCGTGGGGAAATCAGCGATTTTGACCAGTATCACTTGGAAAATCAGCCTTGTTCTGGCCAAGGGCTCTGCATTCCTTACGGTAGTGGACCCAAGCCCATCTTCCGTACTCAAGTAGGGAAAAAAGTTTATCAAAGTTTGATTAATCAGGCTACTGATTCAGTCTATATCACAACACCCTATTTGATTATTGACTATGATTTAACTGAGAGTATTAAAAATGCAGCCATGAGGGGTGTTGATGTCCGCATCGTGACTCCTTTCATTCCGGATAAAAAATTAATCCAGCTCATAACAAGAGGAGCCTATCCGGATCTTTTGTCAGCAGGAGTCAGGATTTTTGAGTATAGTCCAGGCTTTATCCACAGTAAACAAATCCTAGTGGACAAGGACTTTGCTGCAGTTGGAACGATTAATTTAGATTATAGAAGTTTGCTTCATCACTATGAAGATGCAGTTTTGCTATATAAAACGGCATCAATCACAGAGATTCAAAAAGATTTTCAGGAGATTTTTTCAGTATCTCAAGAAATTTTCCCTCATACGATAAAAAATAGCTGGTATCAAAAATTGATTAAGGAAATTGCCCAGTTATTTGCCCCAATCTTATAAGAAATCTAGGACTTAGGACACAACCCAGTCCTATTTTTCTTGCCTTTTACGAATAGAAAGATAGAGGGGGAATGATGCTGACTCAGAAAGAATTGGATTATATCATGTCATTTAAACAGACGCATTTACACCGATTTCGGGAAATTGAAACCTTTGTGAAACTATGCAAAAAATCACTCAAACAGCCATCGCAAGCTGACAATTTTAGGTCTTTTTGATATACTAAGACAGATAAATTGAATAGGAGAAACGACATGGCTGTATATGGCAGAATCGAAGAAGTATCCGAAACGATACAGAGTAATGAAATTGAAAATAGATTGGATAGGAACCTTGAATCTCATGTAGAAAAAGAAGAACAGGTAGCTTTCCCGTTTTTCAGACTCATCATTGGAAGTACGATTGCAACGTTTTTTTCTGTGGTGATACCTTTACTTTTAGATATGGTAAGTCCCTCTCAGGCGCAGGATTTGTATATAGGGTGGGCTTGGCATCAGGGAGGACAGCTCTACAGTAGCTATTATGCTAGTCACGGTCTTATTTATTACTTGCTACTTTACATCACCCAAGGAGGCATTCTTTTTGCCTTGGTAGAATGGCTAGCCCTCTTAGGAGGAGGTTATTTCCTCTTTTCTTCAACTGACTATCTGACGGGACAAAGGGAACAAGCCAAGCAACTCTTAACCATATTTTATATTTTGGTATCCGGTCTCGGTTTTGGAGGAGGATATGCTACGATTTTAGCTTTGCCATTTCTGTTTGCAGGATTTTCGTTCATAGCAGCTTATCTATCAAATCCTAACCATGACAAGGGATTTCTACGTCTGGGGATTTTCTTGGCCCTATCATTTTTCATAGAGCCTCTTACAAGTCTTTTCTTTATTGCAGTAGTAACGATTGGTTTATTTGTCTTTAATGTTGGGCATGGCCGCCTTGCTCATGGAGTTTATCAGTTTTTTGCAGCAGCACTTGGCTTTTCTCTCATCTTTTACCCAGTAGGATATTATGTTCTTGCTTCAGGTGGTTTTGGAGAGGCTCTAGGGAGTCTTTTATATCCGATTGATTCCCTTCAGGTCTTGAATCCTCAACTAATGGATAATGTTGTATTCTATGGTTTGTTGACCTTTGGTTTAGGAGCTCTCTTCCTTGTTTTTCTAGGATTGTTCCAATCAAAGGCATCAAGATTATATGTTATTTCAGTACCAGCTAGTTTTACTTTCTTATTTGTATTAGCCTTGTTGCTTTTTTCTCAAGAACCTCTTCACGGTTCGCGTTTAATTCTAATCCTTCCATTTTTACTCCTTCTTTTGATGACCAGTATTCGTGGGAAACATTCAGCTAGAGGAGCTCGTCGTCGGAGAAGAGAGGAAGTTCCTACTCTATGGAAAAAATTCATGAAAGGGAATCTCTACTTACCGATCCTAGTGGTGGTTTATCTGATTGCAATTCCTTTTGTAGCTCGTTTTGTCTTGCATCCAGCTTCTTATAGAGAACAACATCAAGTGGTAGATAGAGTCAAACAAGAGACGAGTGATGGTGACCAAATCTATATTTGGGATTCACATGTTCAGATGTATAAAGAAAGCCAGCGTTTGGCTGGATCCATGTTCCCATCACCTCTTCTTTACACGAGTACAGAAGAGAATAAAACTAGTTTAATCAATGACTTGAAAGAAAACCAACCTAAGGTGATTGTGGTGAATGATAAGGTAGCAGTCTGGTCTGAAGTGGAAACAATTTTGAAAGAAAATTACCAACAAGTAAAGACTGATTACTCAGAGTTTAAAGTCTATAAAATTAAATAACAAAATCAATATCTTGTGTATTTTTAAAAATTTTAGGATTTTTAACACAAGATATTGATTTTTCTTTTTAGAGTGGTATAATACTTTTTAGAAAGAACATTTTAGAAACGAGCATGCATATGATTGCACTAGAAGAAAAAATTACAATTTTGCCAACTCTCTTCGTTGAAAAACGAGATGGGAGACGTGTTGTATTTGATGTGGACAAGATTGACAAGGCTCTCCACAAGGCGGCTGACAAGGTTATGGATGTGACACCCCTGGTCGAAAAACGCCTCAATGCTCTGACCGAGCGAATTGTCACAGAAATTCATAGTCGCTTTCCACAGGGGGTTAAGATTTACGAAATTCAAAATATCGTAGAACATGAACTCCTTGAAGCCAAAGAATATGCGCTAGCTGAGGAGTATATTACTTATCGGACACAAAGGGATTTTGAGCGTTCAAAAGCGACAGATATCAACTTTAGCATCCATAAACTTCTCAACAAAGACCAGGCCGTTGTCAATGAAAATGCTAATAAAGACAGCGATGTCTTTAACACCCAGCGTGATTTGACGGCGGGGATTGTTGGGAAATCAATCGGACTGCAAATGCTCCCTAAGCACGTAGCCAATGCCCACCAAAAGGGGGATATCCACTATCATGATTTGGATTATAGCCCCTACACACCTATGACTAACTGCTGTTTGATTGATTTTAAAGGTATGTTGGAGAATGGCTTTAAGATTGGAAATGCAGAGGTAGAAAGTCCCAAGTCTATCCAGACTGCGACAGCTCAGATTTCTCAAATTATCGCCAACGTTGCTTCTAGCCAGTACGGTGGCTGTTCAGCTGACCGTATCGATGAAGTTTTGGCGCCTTATGCAGAGAAGAATTACCAAAAACACCTCAAGGATGCGGAAGAATGGGTCTTACCTGACAAACGGGAAGATTACGCTTGGAAGAAAACCCAAAAAGATATCTATGATGCCATGCAATCTCTCGAGTATGAAATCAATACTCTCTTCACTTCAAATGGGCAAACACCTTTTACTTCACTAGGTTTTGGTCTGGGAACCAATCGTTTTGAGCGTGAAATTCAAAAAGCTATCTTGAACATCCGAATCAAGGGACTTGGTTCAGAACACCGCACAGCTATCTTCCCTAAACTTATCTTCACGCTTAAAAGAGGACTCAACTTAGAAGAAGGGACTCCCAACTACGACATTAAGCAGTTGGCTCTTGAGTGTGCAACCAAGCGGATGTACCCAGATGTCTTGTCTTATGATAAGATTATCGAATTGACAGGTTCCTTCAAGGTTCCGATGGGATGTCGTTCATTCCTTCAAGGATGGAAGGATGAAAATGGAGTTGAAGTTAACTCTGGCCGTATGAATCTAGGGGTGGTGACGGTCAATCTTCCTCGTATTGCCCTTGAGTCTGAAGGTGATATGAATAAGTTCTGGGAAATCTTTAACGAGCGGATGAACATTGCAGAAGATGCTCTAGTTTATCGTGTCGAACGGACCAAGGAAGCAACACCAGCAAATGCTCCTATCCTTTATCAATACGGTGCTTTTGGTCATCGTCTAGGTAAAGAAGAAAGCGTTGACCAGCTCTTTAAGAATCGTCGTGCGACAGTTTCACTAGGCTATATCGGTTTGTACGAAGTAGCGACAGTTTTCTTTGGTAACAGCTGGGAAAGTAATCCAGATGCTAAGGAATTCACGCTAGACATCATTCGCGATATGAAACGCCGTGTAGAAGAGTGGTCAGATCAATATGGCTATCATTTCTCTATCTACTCAACACCATCTGAAAGTTTGACAGACCGTTTTTGTCGACTAGATACAGACAAGTTTGGCTCTATTCCTGATATTACAGATAAGGAATACTACACCAACTCTTTCCACTACGATGTTCGTAAAAATCCAACACCGTTTGAAAAATTGGATTTTGAGAAAGTCTATCCAGAAGCAGGTGCGTCGGGTGGTTTCATCCATTATTGTGAGTATCCAGTCCTTCAGCAAAATCCAAAGGCCTTGGAAGCTGTCTGGGACTATGCCTATGACCGTGTGGGCTATCTTGGGACCAATACACCAATTGACCGTTGCTACAAGTGTGACTTTGAAGGGGATTTTGAACCAACTGAGAGAGGATTTGCTTGTCCTAACTGTGGCAATAGCGACCCTAAAACAGTAGACGTTGTTAAACGGACTTGTGGCTATTTAGGTAATCCTCAAGCGAGACCGATGGTCAATGGGCGTCACAAGGAAATCGCAGCGCGTGTCAAACACATGAACGGCTCAACGATTAAAATAGCTGGTCACCAAGTAACCAATTAGAAAGAACTGAAATGGGAAAATATCAATTAGACGATAAGGGGCGTGCACAAGTGACCCGTTATCACGAGAAACACTCTAAAGGTGGAGCTGGTAAGAAAGAACGCTTGCTCAACCTCAGAGAACAATTTTTAAACAAGAATAAGAAAAAATAAAAGTGAGAGTCAGCTCTCGCTTTTCTCTTAGTGGGAGGTAAGGATGGAATTACGCAGACCGACAATAGTAGATAAGAAGGCTGTTATAGACATGATGGAGGAATTTGAAAAATATCAGTCGCTTCACGACGGTGGTTTCTGGGATACAGAGAACTTTGTGTATGAAGAGTGGTTGGAAACAAATATGCAAAAAGAGATGGGAATAAACTTGCCTGAAAATCGTGTTCCTTCTATTCAATTTGTATCATTTGATGATGTAGGTCGTGCTCTAGGATTTTTGAACCTGCGATTGAGACTGAATGAGGGTTTACTGAATTATGCTGGCCACATTGGCTACTCCATTCGTCCATCAGAAAGAGGCAAAGGTTATGCTAAGGAAACTCTCCGTCAGGGCTTGCAAGTTGCTAAGGAAAAGAACATCAAGAAAGCTCTTGTGACCTGTAGCGTGAATAATCCTGCTAGCAGAGCAGTCATTCTAGCAAATGGTGGAATATTTGAGGATGCTCGTAATGGAGTCGAGCGTTATTGGATAGAGGTAGCGAATGAATAATCCAAAACCACAAGAATGGAAAAGCGAGGAACTCAGTCAAGGGCGTATCATCGACTACAAGGCCTTTAACTTTGTAGATGGAGAAGGCGTGCGTAATTCTCTCTATGTATCAGGCTGTATGTTTCACTGCGAGGGATGTTATAATGTTGCGACTTGGTCTTTTAATGCGGGCATTCCATACACTGCAGAGCTAGAAAAACAGATCATGGCAGATCTTGCTCAGCCCTATGTTCAAGGCTTGACTTTGTTGGGAGGAGAACCCTTTCTCAATACGGGTATTCTCTTGCCACTCGTTAAACGCATCCGAAAGGAATTGCCAGGTAAAGACATCTGGTCCTGGACGGGCTACACCTGGGAAGAAATGATGCTGGAGACACCAGATAAACTGGAACTCTTATCATTGATTGACATTCTTGTCGATGGACGATACGATCGAACTAAGAGAAATCTCATGCTCCAGTTTCGAGGTTCTTCCAATCAACGAATTATCGATGTGCAAAAATCTCTCAAAAGTGGGCAAGTAGTGATTTGGGACAAGCTTAATGACGGAAAAGAAAGCTATGAACAGGTGAAGAGAGAGTGAAGAAAAAAGACTTAATAGAAGGACTGGTTTCAGAGATAGAAGCTGGAAAAGTCAGGACACTGGGAATATACGGTCATGGAGCTTCAGGTAAATCAACCTTTGCAGAGGAATTGTACCAAGCTTTAGATTCTACTACAGTAAATTTGCTAGAAACAGATCCTTATATCACCTCCAGACGCCATCTAGTAGTACCAAAGGACGCGCCAAATCAAAAGGTGACAGCCTGTCTGCCAGTGGCGCATGAACTGGCGAGTTTGCAGCGAGATATCCTGGCCTTACAGGCGGGTATGGATATCTTAACAATTGAAGAACCTTGGAAGGCTAGTGAGGTCTTGTCTGGAACAAAACCAGTTCTGATTGTCGAAGGGATGTCTGTTGGCTTTTTACCCAAAGAACTCTTTGACAAAACCATCTGTTTCTACACTGATGAAGAGACCGAATTAAAGCGGCGCCTAGCTCGAGATACGACTGTGAGAAATCGTGATGAATCCTTTATATTGGCTAGCCATCAGATGAGACGGGAGCAGTATTTGCGATATTATAAAGAAACTGAGTCTAAGGCGGATATCTTAGTGGACCAATCAGAAGGTAAATTTGAGGTCAAGAGAACTCAATTTATATAGAAGAAAATCCCTAATTCTAGAAAGAAAAAATAGGAAAACAGTTTCATTGTAAAAAAACGAAAAAACAGCAACAAATCCCTTGCAATCGCAGGGGCTTTGTGTTATTCTATTATGGTGCTGTAAATTACAGCCTTAGCTTTGATGCAAGAGGTTGCGACACGCTCGGTTGCATTGCCACGCAACACCGCGTCGGTTTTCTTGTGGAGCTAGCCTATTATCTTAAATAGACGAAAAGGAGAAAAAGATGGCAAACAAAAAAATCCGTATCCGTTTGAAAGCTTACGAACACCGTACGCTTGACACAGCGGCTGCAAAAATCGTAGGATCAGCTACTCGTACAGGTGCACAAGTTGCGGGTCCAATCCCACTTCCAACTGAACGTAGCCTCTACACAATCATTCGTGCGACTCACAAATACAAAGACTCTCGCGAACAATTTGAAATGCGTACACACAAACGTCTGATCGATATCGTTAACCCAACTCAAAAAACAGTTGATGCGTTGATGAAATTGGATCTTCCAAGTGGTGTAAACGTAGAAATCAAACTTTAATCTAAAGCTTGATACCTTGAGCATGAAAAACGCTCGTTAAAAACTTTTTGAATAAAAAAATATAGAAAAGGAACTATTTTCTCATGACAAAAGGAATCTTAGGGAAAAAAGTGGGAATGACTCAAATCTTCACTGAAGCTGGCGAATTGATCCCTGTAACAGTTATTGAAGCAACTCCAAACGTTGTTCTTCAAGTTAAAACTGTTGAAACAGACGGATACAACGCTATCCAAGTTGGTTTCGATGACAAACGCGAAGTATTGAGCAACAAACCTGCTAAAGGACATGTAGCGAAAGCTAACACGGCTCCTAAGCGCTTCATTCGTGAATTCAAAAACGTTGAAGGCTTGGAAGTTGGTGCTGAAATTACAGTTGAAACATTCGCAGCTGGAGACGTTGTTGACGTAACTGGTACTTCTAAAGGTAAAGGTTTCCAAGGTGTTATCAAGCGCCACGGACAATCACGTGGACCAATGGCTCACGGTTCTCGTTACCACCGTCGTCCAGGTTCTATGGGACCTGTTGCACCTAACCGCGTATTCAAAGGTAAAAACCTTGCAGGACGTATGGGTGGTGACCGCGTAACAATTCAAAACCTTGAAGTTGTACAAGTTGTTCCAGAAAAGAACGTTATCCTTATCAAAGGTAACGTACCAGGTGCTAAGAAATCTCTTATCACTATCAAGTCAGCAGTTAAAGCTGGTAAATAATAAGGAAAGGGGAATACAGTCAAAATGGCAAATGTAACATTATTCGACCAAACTGGTAAACAAGCGGGCGAAGTTGTTCTTAACGATGCAATCTTTGGTATCGAACCAAACCAATCTGTTGTGTTTGATGTGATTATCAGCCAACGTGCTAGCCTTCGTCAAGGAACTCACGCAGTTAAAAACCGCTCAGCTGTTTCAGGTGGCGGACGCAAACCATGGCGTCAAAAAGGAACTGGACGTGCTCGTCAAGGTTCTATCCGCTCTCCACAATGGCGTGGTGGTGGAATCGTCTTCGGACCAACTCCACGTAGCTATGCGTACAAACTTCCTCAAAAAGTTCGTCGCCTTGCGCTTAAATCTGTTTACTCAGAAAAAGTTGCTGAAAATAAATTTGTAGCCGTTGATTCTCTTGAATTTACAGCTCCAAAAACTGCTGAATTTGCAAAAGTTCTTGCAGCTTTGAGCATCGATTCTAAAGTCCTTGTTATTCTTGAAGAAGGAAACGAATTCGCAGCTCTCTCAGCTCGTAACCTTCCAAACGTGAAAGTTGCGACTGCTACAACTGCAAGTGTTCTTGACATCGCAAATAGTGACAAACTTCTTGTTACTCAAGCAGCTATCTCTAAAATCGAGGAGGTTCTTGCATAATGAATTTGTATGATGTTATCAAAAAACCTGTAATCACTGAAAGCTCAATGGCTCAACTTGAAGCAGGAAAATATGTATTTGAAGTTGACACTCGTGCACACAAACTTTTGATCAAGCAAGCTGTTGAAGCTGCTTTCGAAGGTGTTAAAGTTGCAAATGTTAACACAATCAACGTAAAACCAAAAGCTAAACGTGTTGGACGTTACACTGGTTTTACTAACAAAACTAAAAAAGCTATCATCACACTTACAGCTGATTCAAAAGCAATCGAGTTGTTTGCTGCTGAAGCTGAATAATCTAAGGAGGAAATATCGTGGGAATTCGTGTTTATAAACCAACAACAAACGGTCGCCGTAATATGACTTCTTTGGATTTCGCTGAAATCACAACAAGCACTCCTGAAAAATCATTGCTTGTTGCATTGAAGAGCAAGGCTGGTCGTAACAACAACGGTCGTATCACAGTTCGTCACCAAGGTGGTGGACACAAACGTTTCTACCGTTTGGTTGACTTCAAACGTAACAAAGACAACGTTGAAGCAGTTGTTAAAACAATTGAGTACGATCCAAACCGTTCTGCAAACATCGCTCTTGTACACTACACTGACGGTGTGAAAGCGTACATCATCGCTCCAAAAGGTCTTGAAGTTGGTCAACGTATCGTTTCAGGTCCAGAAGCAGATATCAAAGTCGGAAACGCTCTTCCACTTGCTAACATTCCAGTTGGTACTTTGATCCACAACATCGAGTTGAAACCAGGTCGTGGTGGTGAATTGGTACGTGCTGCTGGAGCATCTGCTCAAGTATTGGGTTCTGAAGGTAAATACGTTCTTGTTCGTCTTCAATCAGGTGAAGTTCGTATGATTCTTGGAACTTGTCGTGCTACAGTTGGTGTTGTCGGAAACGAACAACATGGACTTGTAAACCTTGGTAAAGCAGGACGTAGCCGTTGGAAAGGTATCCGCCCAACAGTTCGTGGTTCTGTAATGAACCCTAACGATCACCCACACGGTGGTGGTGAAGGTAAAGCACCAGTTGGTCGTAAAGCACCATCTACTCCATGGGGCAAACCTGCTCTTGGTCTTAAAACTCGTAACAAGAAAGCGAAATCTGACAAACTTATCGTTCGTCGTCGCAACGAGAAATAATATTAAACTAGTCGCTTAAGCAACTAGTAAATCCGCCAGCTCGGTAGCGCTGCTTGTGAGCGCAAGCCGCTGTGGTACAACATTTAAAGGAGAAAATATAAAAATGGGACGCAGTCTTAAAAAAGGACCTTTCGTCGATGAGCATTTGATGAAAAAAGTTGAAGCTCAAGCTAACGACGAAAAGAAAAAAGTTATTAAAACTTGGTCACGTCGTTCAACGATCTTCCCAAGTTTCATTGGTTACACTATCGCAGTTTATGACGGACGTAAACACGTACCTGTTTACATCCAAGAAGACATGGTAGGTCACAAACTTGGTGAATTTGCACCAACTCGTACTTACAAAGGTCACGCTGCAGACGACAAGAAAACACGTAGAAAATAAGGAGAACATAAATGGCAGAAATTACTTCAGCTAAAGCAATGGCTCGTACAGTACGTGTTTCACCTCGTAAATCACGTCTTGTTCTTGATAACATCCGTGGTAAAAGCGTAGCCGATGCAATCGCAATCTTGACATTCACTCCAAACAAAGCTGCTGAAATCATCTTGAAAGTTTTGAACTCAGCTGTAGCTAACGCTGAAAACAACTTTGGTTTGGATAAAGCTAACTTGGTAGTATCTGAAGCATTCGCAAACGAAGGACCAACTATGAAACGTTTCCGTCCACGTGCGAAAGGTTCAGCTTCACCAATCAACAAACGTACAGCTCACATCACTGTAGCTGTTGCAGAAAAATAAGGAGGTAAAATCGTGGGTCAAAAAGTACATCCAATTGGTATGCGTGTCGGCATCATCCGTGATTGGGATGCCAAATGGTATGCTGAAAAAGAATACGCGGATTACCTTCATGAAGATCTTGCAATCCGTAAATTCGTTCAAAAAGAACTTGCTGACGCAGCAGTTTCAACTATCGAAATCGAACGCGCAGTAAACAAAGTTAACGTTTCACTTCACACTGCTAAACCAGGTATGGTTATCGGTAAAGGTGGTGCTAACGTTGATGCACTCCGTGCGAAACTTAACAAATTGACTGGAAAACAAGTACACATCAACATCATCGAAATCAAACAACCTGATTTGGATGCTCACCTTGTAGGTGAAGGAATTGCTCGTCAATTGGAGCAACGTGTTGCTTTCCGTCGTGCACAAAAACAAGCAATCCAACGTGCAATGCGTGCTGGAGCTAAAGGAATCAAAACTCAAGTATCAGGTCGTTTGAACGGTGCAGATATCGCCCGTGCTGAAGGATACTCTGAAGGAACTGTTCCACTTCACACACTTCGTGCAGATATCGATTACGCTTGGGAAGAAGCAGATACTACATACGGTAAACTTGGTGTTAAAGTATGGATCTACCGTGGTGAAGTTCTTCCAGCTCGCAAAAACACTAAAGGAGGTAAATAACCAATGTTAGTACCTAAACGTGTTAAACACCGTCGTGAATTCCGTGGAAAAATGCGCGGTGAAGCAAAAGGTGGAAAAGAAGTAGCATTCGGTGAATACGGTCTTCAAGCTACAACTAGCCACTGGATCACTAACCGCCAAATCGAAGCTGCTCGTATCGCCATGACTCGTTACATGAAACGTGGTGGTAAAGTTTGGATTAAAATCTTCCCACACAAATCATACACTGCTAAAGCTATCGGTGTGCGTATGGGATCTGGTAAAGGGGCACCTGAAGGTTGGGTAGCACCAGTTAAACGTGGTAAAGTGATGTTCGAAATCGCTGGTGTATCTGAAGAGATCGCTCGCGAAGCGCTTCGTCTTGCTAGCCACAAATTGCCAGTTAAATGTAAATTCGTAAAACGTGAAGCAGAATAAGGAGAAGGCATGAAACTTAATGAAGTAAAAGAATTTGTTAAAGAACTTCGTGGTCTTTCTCAAGAAGAACTCGCGAAGCGCGAAAACGAATTGAAAAAAGAATTGTTTGAACTTCGTTTCCAAGCTGCTACTGGTCAATTGGAACAAACAGCTCGCTTGAAAGAAGTTAAAAAACAAATCGCTCGTATCAAAACAGTTCAATCTGAAGCGAAATAATAGACTAGGGAAGGAGAAATTTCAATGGAACGCAATAATCGTAAAGTTCTTGTTGGACGTGTTGTATCTGACAAAATGGACAAGACAATCACAGTTGTAGTTGAAACAAAACGTAACCACCCAGTCTATGGTAAACGTATTAACTACTCTAAAAAATACAAAGCTCATGATGAAAACAATGTTGCCAAAGAAGGCGATATCGTACGTATCATGGAAACTCGTCCGCTTTCAGCTACAAAACGTTTCCGTCTTGTAGAAGTTGTTGAAGAAGCGGTCATCATCTAATCAAACCTGAAAGGAGAAAACTGAAATGATTCAAACAGAAACTCGTTTGAAAGTCGCAGACAACAGCGGTGCTCGCGAAATCTTGACTATCAAAGTTCTTGGTGGTTCAGGACGTAAGTTTGCAAACATCGGTGATGTTATCGTGGCATCTGTAAAACAAGCTACTCCTGGTGGTGCGGTTAAAAAAGGTGACGTTGTTAAAGCAGTTATCGTTCGTACTAAATCAGGTGCTCGTCGTGCTGATGGTTCATACATCAAATTTGACGAAAACGCAGCAGTTATCATCCGTGAAGACAAAACTCCTCGCGGAACACGTATCTTTGGCCCAGTTGCACGTGAATTGCGTGAAGGTGGCTTCATGAAGATCGTGTCACTTGCTCCAGAAGTACTTTAATTTTTAAAAACAAACTAGTCCCCTAGCTTAAAGCTAGGGTGCCCTTATGGGCGTAAGAAAAATCAAGGAGAAACCTAATGTTTGTAAAAAAAGGCGACAAAGTTCGCGTAATCGCTGGTAAAGATAAGGGAACAGAAGCTGTTGTCCTTACTGCCCTTCCAAAAGTAAACAAAGTTATCGTTGAAGGTGTTAATATCGTTAAGAAACACCAACGTCCAACTAACGAACTTCCTCAAGGTGGTATCATTGAGAAAGAAGCCGCTATCCACGTATCAAACGTTCAAGTATTGGATAAAAATGGTGTAGCTGGTCGTGTTGGTTACAAATTTGTAGACGGTAAAAAAGTTCGCTACAACAAAAAATCAGGCGAAGTGCTTGATTAATCACGAAGGAAAGGAGAAGTATAATGGCAAATCGTTTAAAAGAAAAATATCTTAATGAAGTAGTTCCTGCTTTGACAGAACAATTCAACTACTCATCAGTGATGGCTGTGCCTAAAGTAGATAAGATCGTTTTGAACATGGGTGTTGGTGAAGCTGTATCAAACGCTAAAAGCCTTGAAAAAGCTGCTGAAGAATTGGCACTTATCTCAGGTCAAAAACCACTTATCACTAAAGCTAAAAAATCAATCGCCGGCTTCCGTCTTCGTGAAGGTGTTGCGATCGGTGCAAAAGTTACCCTTCGTGGTGAACGTATGTACGAATTCTTGGATAAATTGGTTTCAGTTTCACTTCCACGTGTACGTGACTTCCACGGTGTTCCAACAAAATCATTTGACGGACGCGGAAACTACACACTTGGTGTGAAAGAACAATTGATCTTCCCAGAAATCAACTTCGATGACGTTGACAAAACTCGTGGTCTTGACATCGTTATCGTAACAACTGCTAACACTGACGAAGAGTCACGTGCATTGCTTACAGGCCTTGGAATGCCTTTTGCAAAATAATATAGGAGGTAAATCTAATGGCTAAAAAATCAATGATTGCTAAGAACAAACGTCCAGCGAAGTTCTCTACTCAAGCTTATACTCGTTGTGAAAAATGTGGTCGTCCACATTCAGTTTACCGCAAATTTAAACTTTGCCGTGTTTGCTTCCGTGAATTAGCTTACAAAGGACAAATCCCTGGTGTAACAAAAGCATCTTGGTAATTCTAGCTTTCAATCCCGTCGTGATTCGTCGTTATCTGCTTTTGCCTAACTCAAGTTATGCCTGCAAGCAGATGCCTAGACTCACTTAGGAATTGAAACCTAGAAAACATATTCTGAGCCTAGCTCAATCATTAACTAGCAAGTGCAACTTGCAAACTACTAGTAAGAGGAGAAAAACAAAATGGTTATGACTGACCCAATCGCAGACTTCCTAACTCGTATTCGTAATGCTAACCAAGCTAAACACGAAGTACTTGAAGTACCTGCATCAAACATCAAAAAAGGGATTGCTGAAATCCTTAAACGCGAAGGTTTTGTAAAAAACGTTGAAATCATCGAAGATGACAAACAAGGCATCATCCGTGTATTCCTTAAATACGGACCAAACGGTGAAAAAGTTATCACTAACTTGAAACGTGTTTCTAAACCAGGACTTCGTGTCTACAAAAAACGTGAAGACCTTCCAAAAGTTCTTAACGGACTTGGAATTGCTATCCTTTCAACTTCTGAAGGTTTGCTTACTGATAAAGAAGCACGCCAAAAGAATGTTGGTGGAGAAGTTATCGCTTACGTTTGGTAAAATCAAGATACAAAGCTCGTAAAGAACAAAGCAAAATTAGAAAGTTGGAGAAGTTTGTTTACAAACAAGCCAACTTATCTATTTTGCACAGTTCTTAGAGCGTGTTCAGTTCAGCTCTTGAACTAAATAAGTATCTGAACCCCGTGAAAACTGGCCGTTCTGGCCTGACAATTTAACAGGAGAAAATAAACATGTCACGTATTGGTAATAAAGTTATCGTGTTGCCTGCTGGTGTAGAAATCACTAACAATGACAACGTTGTAACTGTAAAAGGACCTAAAGGAGAACTTACTCGTGAGTTCTCAAAAGATATTGAAATCCGTGTGGAAGGTACTGAAGTAACTCTTCACCGTCCAAATGATTCAAAAGAAATGAAAACTATCCACGGAACTACTCGTGCCCTTTTGAACAACATGGTTGTTGGTGTATCAGAAGGATTCAAGAAAGAACTTGAAATGCGCGGGGTTGGTTACCGTGCACAACTTCAAGGATCTAAACTTGTTTTGGCTGTTGGTAAATCTCATCCAGACGAAGTTGAAGCTCCAGAAGGAATTACTTTTGAACTTCCAAACCCAACAACAATCGTTGTTAGCGGAATTTCAAAAGAAGTAGTTGGTCAAACAGCTGCTTACGTACGTAGCCTTCGTTCACCAGAACCATATAAAGGTAAAGGTATCCGTTACGTTGGTGAATTCGTTCGCCGTAAAGAAGGTAAAACAGGTAAATAATGTTGAGTGGTTGAGTCTCAACCACCAACCTATTTTCCAACTTTGTGCATAGCACACGATTTAAAACTAAAGAGGTGAAAACTGTGATTTCAAAACCAGATAAAAACAAACTCCGCCAAAAACGCCACCGTCGCGTTCGCGGAAAACTCTCTGGAACTGCTGATCGCCCACGTTTGAACGTATTCCGTTCTAATACAGGCATCTACGCTCAAGTGATTGATGACGTAGCGGGTGTAACGCTCGCAAGTGCTTCAACTCTTGACAAAGAAGTTTCAAAAGGAACTAAAACTGAACAAGCCGTTGCTGTCGGTAAACTCGTTGCAGAACGTGCAAACGCTAAAGGTATTTCAGAAGTGGTGTTCGACCGCGGTGGATATCTATATCACGGACGTGTGAAAGCTTTGGCTGATGCAGCTCGTGAAAACGGATTGAAATTCTAATAGGAGGACACTAGAAAATGGCATTTAAAGACAATGCAGTTGAATTAGAAGAACGCGTAGTTGCTGTCAACCGTGTTACAAAAGTTGTTAAAGGTGGACGTCGTCTTCGTTTCGCAGCTCTTGTTGTTGTTGGTGACCACAACGGTCGCGTAGGATTTGGTACTGGTAAAGCTCAAGAAGTTCCAGAAGCAATCCGTAAAGCAGTAGATGATGCTAAGAAAAACTTGATCGAAGTTCCTATGGTTGGAACAACAATCCCACACGAAGTTCTTTCAGAATTCGGTGGAGCTAAAGTATTGTTGAAACCTGCTGTAGAAGGTTCTGGAGTTGCCGCTGGTGGTGCAGTTCGTGCCGTTGTGGAATTGGCAGGTGTGGCAGATATTACATCTAAATCACTTGGTTCTAACACTCCAATCAACATTGTTCGTGCAACTGTTGAAGGTTTGAAACAATTGAAACGCGCTGAAGAAGTTGCTGCCCTTCGTGGTATTTCAGTTTCTGATTTGGCATAAGAAAGGGGATAAAATGGCTCAAATTAAAATTACTTTGACTAAGTCTCCAATCGGACGCATTCCATCACAACGTAAAACTGTTGTAGCACTTGGACTTGGCAAATTGAACAGCTCTGTTATTAAAGAAGATAACGCTGCTATCCGTGGTATGATCACTGCAGTATCTCACTTGGTAACAGTTGAAGAAGTAAACTAATGAATTTTTAGGGGATGTGCACTATACCATCCCCTAAAACTAGATATAGTCATCTATGATGACGTCGTATAGGCGAGTTGATGGGGGAGACAACCTTTTCTCCCTTATCGGCGCTAGCATTTTACAAAAGAGGAGAAAATAAAAATGAAACTTCATGAATTGAAACCTGCAGAAGGTTCTCGTAAAGTACGTAACCGCGTTGGTCGTGGTACTTCATCAGGTAACGGTAAAACATCTGGTCGTGGTCAAAAAGGTCAAAAAGCTCGTAGCGGTGGCGGAGTTCGCCTTGGTTTTGAAGGTGGACAAACTCCATTGTTCCGTCGTCTTCCAAAACGTGGATTCACTAACATCAACGCTAAAGAATACGCAATTGTGAACCTTGACCAATTGAACGTCTTTGAAGATGGTGCTGAAGTTACTCCAGTTGTTCTTATCGAAGCAGGAATTGTTAAAGCTGAAAAATCAGGTATTAAAATTCTTGGTAACGGTGAGTTGACTAAGAAATTGACTGTGAAAGCAGCTAAATTCTCTAAATCAGCTGAAGAAGCTATCACTGCTAAAGGTGGTTCAGTAGAAGTCATCTAAGAGAGGTGACCTATGTTTTTTAAATTATTAAGAGAAGCTCTTAAAGTCAAGCAGGTTCGATCAAAAATTTTATTTACAATTTTTATCGTTTTGGTCTTTCGTATCGGAACTAGCATTACAGTTCCTGGTGTGAATGCCAATAGCTTGAATGCTTTAAGTGGATTATCCTTCTTAAACATGTTGAGCTTGGTGTCAGGAAATGCCATGAAAAACTTCTCAGTTTTTGCTCTTGGTGTTAGTCCCTACATTACGGCCTCTATCGTTGTCCAACTCTTGCAAATGGATATTTTACCCAAATTTGTAGAGTGGGGTAAACAAGGGGAAGTAGGTCGAAGAAAATTAAATCAAGCTACTCGTTATATTGCTCTTGTTCTAGCCTTTGTGCAATCTATCGGGATTACAGCAGGTTTTAATACTTTAGCTGGAGCTCAATTGTTGAAAACAGCTCTTACACCACAAGTCTTTATCATGATTGGTATCATCTTAACAGCTGGTAGTATGATTGTGACTTGGTTGGGAGAGCAAATTACAGATAAGGGATACGGAAATGGTGTTTCTATGATTATCTTTGCCGGGATTGTTGCCTCAATTCCAGAGATGATTCAAGGCATCTATGTTGACTACTTTGTGAACGTCCCAAGTAGCCGTATCAACTCATCTATCATTTTCGTAATCATTTTGATTATTACTGTATTGTTGATTATTTATTTTACAACTTATGTTCAACAAGCAGAATACAAAATTCCAATCCAATATACTAAGGTTGCACAAGGTGCTCCATCTAGCTCTTACCTTCCTTTGAAGGTAAACCCTGCTGGAGTTATCCCTGTTATCTTTGCAAGTTCGATTACTGCAGCGCCTGCGGCTATTCTTCAGTTTTTGAGCGCCACAGGTCATGATTGGGCTTGGGTAAGAACAGCACAAGAAATGCTGGCAACAACTTCACCAACTGGTATTGCTATGTATGCTTTATTGATTATTCTCTTTACATTCTTCTATACGTTTGTACAGATTAATCCTGAAAAAGCGGCAGAAAACTTACAAAAGAGCGGTGCTTATATCCACGGAGTTCGTCCTGGTAAAGGTACAGAAGAATATATGTCTAAACTTCTTCGTCGTCTTGCAACGGTTGGTTCTCTCTTCCTTGGTGTGATTTCGATTTTACCGATCGTAGCAAAAGATGTTTTCGGACTTTCAGAAGCAGTTGCTTTTGGAGGAACTAGTCTTTTGATCATTATCTCTACAGGTATTGAAGGAATCAAACAATTGGAAGGTTACCTATTGAAACGTAAGTATGTTGGTTTCATGGACAGAACAGAATAAAAGTATTTACTGAGTCAGTAAATGCTGAGGGAGTGGAGGTTTAACTCTAACATTAGTGAGAGTTTGGTCTCCCCTCTTCTATTTTGTTTTTAAATAGGGGTGAAAAGACTTTTTGCTTCTATTTAAAAATAAAATAAGGAGATCAAATCATGAATCTTTTGATTATGGGCTTACCTGGTGCAGGTAAGGGAACTCAAGCAGCAAAAATCGTAGAACAATTCCATGTTGCACATATCTCAACAGGTGATATGTTCCGTGCTGCTATGGCAAATCAAACTGAAATGGGTGTTCTTGCTAAGTCATACATTGACAAGGGTGAATTGGTTCCTGACGAAGTTACAAATGGAATCGTAAAAGAACGTCTTTCACAAGATGATATTAAAGAAACAGGATTCTTGTTGGATGGTTACCCACGTACAATTGAACAAGCTCATGCCTTAGACAAAACATTGGCTGAACTTGGCATCGAACTAGAAGGTGTTATCAACATCGAAGTGAATCCAGACAGCCTCTTGGAACGTTTGAGTGGCCGTATCATCCACCGCGTAACTGGAGAAACTTTCCACAAGGTCTTTAACCCACCAGTTGACTATAAAGAAGAAGATTACTACCAACGTGAAGATGATAAGCCTGAGACAGTCAAACGTCGTTTGGATGTGAATATTGCTCAAGGGGAACCAATCATTGCTCACTACCGTGCCAAAGGTTTGGTTCATGACATCGAAGGTAATCAAGATATCAATGATGTCTTCTCAGATATCGAAAAAGTATTGACAAATTTGAAATAAAGCGTTTTTCACACTTGCAAAAATCCGCTACAAATGTTATACTGAGATAGTCTGACTTATAATTGTTGTCTCTGTGTCTAGAGACATCGAATCGAAATTTATGGAGGTGCTTTTGCGTGGCAAAAGACGATGTGATTGAAGTTGAAGGCAAAGTAGTTGATACAATGCCGAATGCAATGTTTACGGTTGAACTTGAAAATGGACACCAGATTTTAGCAACAGTTTCTGGTAAAATTCGTAAAAACTATATTCGTATTTTAGCGGGAGATCGTGTTACTGTCGAAATGAGTCCATATGACTTGACACGTGGACGTATCACTTACCGCTTTAAATAATCGAAAAACTTGGAGGGATAAGAAATGAAAGTAAGACCATCGGTCAAACCAATTTGCGAATACTGTAAAGTTATTCGTCGTAATGGTCGTGTTATGGTAATTTGCCCAGCAAATCCAAAACACAAACAACGTCAAGGATAAGATAGAAAGGAGAAAACATGGCTCGTATTGCTGGAGTTGACATTCCAAATGACAAACGCGTAGTAATCTCATTGACTTATGTTTATGGTATCGGACTTGCAACATCTAAGAAAATTTTGGCTGCTGCTGGAATCTCAGAAGATGTTCGTGTACGTGATCTTACATCAGATCAAGAAGATGCTATCCGTCGTGAAGTGGATGCAATCAAAGTTGAAGGTGACCTTCGTCGTGAAGTAAACTTGAACATCAAACGTTTGATGGAAATCGGTTCATACCGTGGTATCCGTCACCGTCGTGGACTTCCTGTCCGTGGACAAAACACTAAAAACAACGCTCGCACTCGTAAAGGTAAAGCTGTTGCGATTGCTGGTAAGAAAAAATAATATAGGAGGTAAAAGTCTTGGCTAAACCAACACGTAAACGTCGTGTGAAAAAGAATATCGAATCTGGTATTGCTCATATTCACGCTACATTTAATAACACTATTGTTATGATTACTGATGTGCATGGTAATGCAATTGCTTGGTCATCAGCTGGTGCTCTTGGTTTCAAAGGTTCTCGTAAATCTACACCATTCGCTGCTCAAATGGCTTCTGAAGCTGCTGCTAAATCTGCACAAGAACACGGTCTTAAATCAGTTGAAGTTACTGTAAAAGGTCCAGGTTCTGGTCGTGAGTCAGCTATTCGTGCGCTTGCTGCCGCTGGTCTTGAAGTAACAGCAATTCGTGATGTGACTCCAGTGCCACACAATGGTGCTCGTCCTCCAAAACGTCGCCGTGTATAATCATCGCATTACACTGCTTTTCGTTTAAGAGGGAGTAACTAAATGATCGAGTTTGAAAAACCAAATATAACAAAAATTGATGAAAATAAAGATTATGGCAAGTTTGTAATCGAACCACTTGAACGTGGCTACGGTACAACTCTTGGTAACTCTCTTCGTCGTGTACTTCTAGCTTCTCTACCAGGAGCAGCTGTGACATCTATCAATATTGATGGTGTGTTACATGAGTTTGACACAGTTCCAGGTGTTCGTGAAGACGTGATGCAAATCATTCTGAACATTAAAGGAATTGCAGTGAAATCGTACGTTGAAGACGAAAAAATCATCGAACTGGATGTTGAAGGTCCTGCTGAGGTAACAGCTGGTGACATTTTGACAGATAGCGATATTGAAATTGTAAATCCAGATCATTATCTCTTTACAATCGGTGAAGGTTCTTCCCTAAAAGCGACTATGACTGTTAACAGTGGTCGTGGATATGTACCTGCTGATGAAAATAAAAAAGATAATGCACCAGTTGGAACACTTGCTGTAGATTCTATTTATACACCAGTTACAAAAGTCAACTATCAAGTGGAACCTGCTCGTGTAGGTAGCAATGATGGATTTGACAAATTAACCCTTGAAATCTTGACAAATGGAACAATTATTCCAGAAGATGCTTTAGGGCTTTCAGCACGTATTTTGACAGAACATCTTGATTTGTTTACAAATCTTACTGAGATTGCTAAGTCAACTGAAGTGATGAAAGAAGCTGATACTGAATCTGACGACCGTATTTTGGATCGTACGATTGAGGAACTGGACTTGTCTGTGCGTTCATACAACTGTTTGAAACGTGCCGGTATCAATACTGTGCATGATTTGACAGAAAAATCTGAAGCAGAGATGATGAAAGTACGAAATCTTGGACGCAAGAGTTTGGAAGAAGTGAAACTCAAACTCATTGATTTGGGTCTTGGATTAAAAGATAAATAAAGGAGGAATAAATGGCTTACCGTAAACTAGGACGCACTAGCTCACAACGTAAAGCAATGCTTCGCGATTTGACAACTGACCTTTTGATCAACGAATCAATCGTGACAACTGAAGCTCGTGCTAAAGAAATCCGTAAAACTGTTGAAAAAATGATTACTCTAGGTAAACGTGGTGATTTGCATGCACGTCGTCAAGCAGCTGCTTTCGTACGTAATGAAATCGCATCTGAAAACTATGATGAAGCAACTGATAAGTACACTTCTACTACAGCACTTCAAAAATTGTTCTCAGAAATCGCACCTCGTTATGCTGAACGTAACGGTGGATACACTCGTATCCTTAAAACTGAACCACGTCGTGGTGATGCAGCGCCAATGGCGATCATCGAATTAGTATAAAATCATCAATTTTGTTGAGTGTTATGATGATGGAGTCTTGTGCTCTTAGTCTAGCTCTGGTCTACCGCTAGGATTTCGGTCCTAGCGGGAACACTCATCATAAGTTGGGATAGTAGACGCTTGTTTACGAAATTGTTTTTTGCTTAAGAACAACTTCGTAAGCAGGCGTTTTTGAGTATTTTAGTGGCTCTTTGTCAACTGTAGTGGGTTGAAATAATAGTCTTGAACCTAAGACAAAATAGTTCTCAGCCACAAAGAAGCTAGAGATTTCCAATTGCGGAACTCTAGCTTTTTAATTTTGAGTCGTTCTCTTATTGTATTTGAGGAGGTTATTGGCCATAAGTATCAATCCCATGTCAATTCTCACTTGACGCTTCCCTCTCAGATTACATCTCTTGTAACCCAAACAAGCCTTTATCTGCCCAAAGACAGGTTCCACATCAATCTTGCGTTGAGCGAAAATCTGTCTACCTTGGGGAGATAAAAGCGCCTGACATTCTTTAGCTTTCAAGTTTTTATAGCGTTCGTTCATATACAGTCCCTTTTGAGGGGCTGATTTAGGTTCATCAGCGTAGTAAACCTTGATTTCCTGTTGAAAGTCCGTCTGTGTTTTCTGATGTTTGATATGGTGAAAACGATAATACCAGCCGTAAGGATGTGTGTAGCTATCCTCCTTGTCATCATAGTGCCAATTCGCTAAGTTTCTATCCGACTGTTTATACCCTCTCTTTTGTTCCTTATCAAACATGGCATATTTAATCAGATGGTTTACCTGCTTTTCATCTAAACGAAGGAGGTTCTCTTCACTTCCATATCCAGCATCTGCGACAACTGTCTTCAAGTCATG